>NZ_JASGSR010000002.1:0-75000 GCF_040446015.1 Bradyrhizobium sp. INPA03-11B | reverse complement strand
AGAACAAGGGCAACATCGATCTCGTGACCAAGAGCTACGACAAGCTGATGGAAGAGTTCGGCGGCAGCGACGACAACTGAGCCGCGGTCCGAATCAGACCTGAATCAAAAATGAGCCCCGGAAAAAAATCTCCGGGGCTTTTTTTATCTGAAATCGACTATTGCTCAGGTCCGCGTGCGCATCCGCATCATGAAGCTGTCGAACGACAGCTCGGCGACCTGCATCCAGGCCAGCGATTCGTTGCGATAGCCGGACAGGCTCGCATACATCTTGCCGAAATGCGGATTGCTCTTGGCGAGATCGGCGTAGATCTCGTTGGCCGCGTTGTAGCAGGCTTCCAGCACTTCCTGCGGGAACGGCCGCAGCTGCGCGCCGGCCACGATCAGGCGTTTCAGCGCCGGCGGATTGACCGCATCATATTTGCCGGTGACCCAGGTGAAGGTGTCTTCGGAGGCGGCCTGGATCGCAGCCTGATAATGCTTCGGCAGCGCGTTCCATTTGTCCTTGTTCATCACGTTGTGGCCCTGGCCGGTGCCTTCCCACCAGCCGGGGTAGTAGTAGAACTTCGCGACCTTGACGAAGCCGAGCTTCTCGTCGTCGTAGGGCCCGACCCATTCGGCGGCGTCGATGGTGCCCTTCTCCAGCGCCGGATAGATGTCGCCGCCGGCGATCTGCTGCGGCACGCCGCCGACCTTGGCGATGATGGTGCCGGCGAAGCCGCCGACGCGGAATTTCAGCCCCTGCAAATCCGCCATCGATTTGATCTCCTTCCGGAACCAGCCGCCCATCTGGGCGCCGGTCGAGCCGGTCGGAATGCCGACGCAGTTGTATTCCCCGAGCAAATTGTTGATCAGCTCGCTGCCGCCGCCCCATTGCAGCCAGGAAATATGCTGGCGCGTGTTGAGGCCGAATGGCAGCGACGTGCCGAAGGTGAAGGCGGGATTCTTGCCCCAGTAATAATACAGCGCGGTGTTGCCCATCTCGACCGTGCCGTTGGAGACGGCATCGAGCACCTGCAAGCCGGGCACGATCTCGCCGGCGGCGAATGACTGGATCTGGAATCGGTTGTCGGTGATTTCGGCGACGCGCTTGCAGAAGAATTCGCAGCCGCCATAGAGCGTATCGAGTGCCTTCGGCCAGCTTGCCGCGAGCCGCCACCTGACCTCGGGCATCGATTGCGCGACCGCGGGTGCAGCGACCGCCGTTGCAGCCAGCCCGACGCCGCCTGCCTTCAAGAAATCACGACGCTTCATGCAATTCCCTCCTGTGTGCCGATGCCTCGACAAGGGGAACGATCTTGGTGCCGTCTTTCTTCGCCGATCGATCGACGTTGCTGTGATGAATGTGTCCGGTGGCCCTCGACGGGCTCTTGTGTGGAAATCCGGGCTTCCGGTTCCGGCGGTCAGGATGATGGTTTACCGGCGGAAATCAAGCGCCTGGCTTCGTTGCAGCTGCGAAGGACGATCTGCTGTTGGTCTCATCTGATACCCGCGGCGATGGCTGCCGGCTCCGTCGCGATCTGCTACGCAGGGCGGGTGAGTTGATGGGAGTTCAAGGACATGGCCAACAAGGTGGTCGCCGGCGCGACCGGCCTCGTGGGCAGCGCCGCCTTGCGACACTTCGGCGCATCCGCCGATTGCGAGCGCATCGCGCTGTCGCGCCGCAAGCCGCGCGACCTCTACGGCGCGCAGCTTGTGCGAATCGACCTGACCAGCGCCGAGGATTGCCGCCGCGCTGCGGCCGAACTCGCCGGCGCAACCCATCTGATCTATGCCGCGCTCTATGAGGCGCCCAGCCTGGTCGATGGCTGGCGCGACGCCGGCCAGATCGAAACCAACGACCGGATGCTGCGCAATTTGATGGGCGTGCTCGAACCGGTCGCGCCTGATCTCAAGCATGTCGCGCTGCTGCAGGGCACCAAGGCCTATGGCGTGCATGTCCGGCCGCTGACGGTGCCGGCGCGCGAGGGCCGCTCGGAAATGTACGAGCAGCCGAATTTCTATTGGGCGCAGGAGAATTTCCTGCGTGAGCTGCAGCGCGGCAAAAGCTGGCACTGGAGCATCCTGCGCCCGGTGCTGATCATCGGCGAAGCCATGGGCGGTGCGATGGACCTGATCCCGCCGCTCGGCGTCTACGCGGCGGTGCTGCGCGCACAGGGCAAGCCGCTCGATTATCCCGGCGGTGCGCCGCGCGTCGCGCAGGCGGTCGACGTCGATCTCTTGGCGCGCGCGATCGCCTGGTCCGGTGAGGCCGAGAGCGCACGCAATGAAGCGTTCAACGTCACCAATGGCGACGTCTTCACCTGGGAGAATATCTGGCCCGCGGTCGCAGACGCACTCGAGATGGCGCCGGGCAAGCATGCGCCGCTGTCGCTGGCGCAGGAGTATCCGAAATGGATCGCACTGTGGGACGAACTGCGCAGGAAGCACGATCTGATCGCGCCGGGTTTGGAAGAGTTCGTCGGCCTGTCGTTCCAATATGCCGACTACAGCATGCGCTACGGGCAGACTGAATCCGGTCCGCCGTCGATCGTGTCGACAGTGAAGATCAACCAGGCGGGCTTCACCGAGATGATGGATACCGAGGTGATGTTCCGGAAGTGGTTCAAGCTGGCGAAGGCGAGCCGGCTATTGCCGTGAGCCGATCGGGCGCCGCTCTCTCGTCTCCCTCGCCCCGCGCTCTTGTCCGCCGAAGCCCGCCTTCGGGCGAAGGCGGATGCGGGGAGAGGGCGGGGTGAGGGGCTTCCATCCGGCGAGCACTTCGCTGCTTGTTGAGCCGTGTGCCTCGCCCCTCACCCGGATCGCATCTGCGATGCGATCCGACCTCTCCCCGCAAAGCGCGGAGAGAGGTCAAGAGCGTCCCTGCTATGAGCTGAGCTCTACCGCGAAAACGCCTGCTCCATCGCCTTGCGGGTCTTGATCGTGTCGTTGCTCTCGTCGACCTCGACATCGGTCCAGCGCACCACGGCGCCATGGGCGACGTCATTCTTCAGCTTGACCCGATGCGCGAGCCCGATCGGCAGTGCGCCGGCGGTGAGGCTGGCGGAGGCGGGCATCAGTTTGCCCCACACCGTGTAGCCGCCTTCGCCGTCGAGCATCTCGCCGGCGCGCAGATTGCGCTTCGCCACCGCCGCGACGTCGCCACGGAAACCGCGCGGCTGTCCGGTGGGCTCGTTGCGCAGCGCCGCCGACAGCACCGAAATGTTCAGCTCCAGCCCGATCAGATGATAGGGCTTGTACATCGCCGCATAGCGCCCGGACGCGTCGGTCTTGAGGCCGTACTGCCTGAAGCAATCGGCGGCATAGTCGTTCGGCGCCTCCAGCACCACATAGACGCCCCAGCGCAGATCGCGAAACACCGGACGGCCGTCGCGCTCCAGCGACGACACCACTTCGACAATGCCTGACTTCTCCAGCACGCCGCCCGCCTCGCGCGGCCGCATCACATGCGGCAGATCGTCGACGCCGCAGGGCGGAAACAGCAAGCCTTCCGACGGCACGTCGAGCGTGCAGGCATTGGCGATCGCCGCCATCTCGATCGCGGATTTGGTGCCGTCGAGGAAGGAGTTGAACATCTGCGGATTCATGCCGGCGGATTGCGCCTCGCCCGCGGTGAGCCCGTAATGCTGCCACACGCCTTCCGGCGTCACGTCGTGATAGGCCGGCAGGTATTTCGTGCCCTTGCCGGCGGCGACGACGCGAAAGCCGGTGGCGCGCGCCCAGTCGACCATCTCCGCAGTCAGCGCCGGCTGGTCGCCATAGGCGAGCGAATAGACCACGCCGGCCTTGCGCGCCTCTTCGGCGAGCAGCGGGCCGGCCAGCACGTCGGCCTCGACATTGACCATCACGACATGCTTGCCGGCGGCGATTGCTGCGCGGGCGTGGCGGATGCCGACCGCCGGATTGCCGGTCGCTTCGACCACGACATCGAACGCGCCGCCGGCGATCGCGCGCGCGCCGTCGTCAGTGAAGGTGGTCGCGCTGATCCGCGCGTCGTCCCAGCCGACCGTGCGGCAGGCCTCGCGGGCGCGCTCGCGGTCGAGATCGACGATCACGGGCACCTCGAGCCCCGGGGTATGTGGCACCTGCGACAGGAACATCGAGCCGAATTTTCCGGCGCCGATCAGGACGACGCGCACCGGCTTGCCGGCGGCGGCGCGGGTTTTGAGGAGGTGGTGCAGGTTCATGATGTTTTCCGGGAAAAAAAGGGTCATTCCGGGGCGACGCGGTAAGCGTCGAACCCGGAATCTCGAGGTTCCGGGTTCGCGCTTCGCGCGCCCCGGAACGACATCGGAGGATATTACTCCGCCGCCTGCCGCGGCGCACGGGCGAGCCGCAGCAGCGCGTCGTCGGCGACGGTCTGGATCGGCGTGAAGTCGCGGTGCGCGATGTAGTCGGGCCGCGTCGGGGTACGGATGTAGTTCGACACCGCGTTCAAGGTCAGGTAGACGATCTTGCGCGGGTAGGGCGTGATGTTGCCGCTCGATCCGTGCACCAGATTGCCGTGGAACATCAGCATGCCGCCGGGCTTGCCGGTCGGGGCGACGATGCCGCCCTGTTTCACCAGACGCGTCACCGTCTCCTCGTCCAGCGTCCACAGCGGGTATGATGTGGTTTCGAGATCGTGCGACGCCTTCAGATCGCCCGCGGTCTGGCTCTGCGGCACCAGCATCAACGGACCGTTGATCGGCATCACCTCGTCGAGGAAGATCGCGATGTTCATCGCGCGCGGCTCCGGCATGCCGTCGTCACGCTTCCAGGTGCCGTAGTCCTGGTGCCACTGCCAGACGTCGCCGGTGAAGGCTGCCTTCGCATTGATCTTGAACTGGTGCATGTAGACCTTCTCACCGAACAATTGTTCGATCGGGTCGATCATGCGCGGATGGGCGCCGAGGGTGCCGAACGCCTCGTTATAGAGATGCGCGGCGAATGCCGTGCGCGGCGCACCGCTCTTCTCGCGCCATACCTCGGGGCGGTTGGCGTCATAGATCGAGACGGCTTCGCGCGCGAGGAAGTCGACCTCTTCCTGGCTGAACAGCTCGGGCAGGAACAGCCAGCCTTCGCGGTGGAAGAATTCGACCTGCTCTTGGGTCAGTTTCATGGTGCTTTCCTCCTGTTGTTATCTTGTCTCTTATGGCTGCGCTTGTTTGCTCACGCCGCCACGTCGATTGCCCTCAGCTTCTCTTCCGTCATCCGCCCCGCCGTCTGCGCATGCGCCAGCGCTGCAGCCTCCGCAGCATCCGCATTGCCGGAGAAAATATGCGCACCGATGGTCTCGTGCTCGGTCCAGGCGCTGTCGCGGTAATCGAGTTCGGCGAGCACGGTCGCCATCGAGCGGCGCATATGCGGCCATTGCGGCGCGATCATTTCCTCGATCGCGGAATTGCCGGCGAGCCGATAGATCGCGCTGTGGAAGTCGACGTCGAGCGCGATCAGGCGCGCCAGCGGCGCGTTGTCGTCGATCGCGCGTCCGGCTTCGAGCGCGCTTTCGAGCCGCGCGCGTGCCGTGGCATCCTGTTTCACGCGCGTCGCGGCAAGCCGTGCCGCCAGCGCGTCGATGGCGCCGCGGACTTCATAGAGCTCGCGGATGCGCTGCGGATCGAGCTGCGTCACCTCGAAGCCGCGCTTGCCGCTTTCCGCGACCAGGCCCTGACGATGCAACAGATGCAGCGCGTGCGAGATCGGCTGGCGCGAGACGCCGAGCTTTTCCGCAAGTTCGTTCTGGGTGACGCGCTGGCCGGGCAGCAACGTGCGGTCGATGATCGCCTCGAGCAGGCGCCCGTAGACCTGGTCGATGAGGTTCGGAAGCGGGTCCAATGGGATCATGCCGATCGTCCAATTTGGAATACGGAATTCCGTATTCGAAAAGGAAGCTACTGCCGGTTGTGCGCGCGGTCAAGGCTCCAATTCGCGGTAGAGATAAGTAATTGATATAACGTAATTTTATGAGATTTGAACGTGCCTGCGTGCGCATCGGTTCCGGCGATCAGCCAGCCACAATCGCTCAGCGAAGCATCAAGTCGCCGGTCGAACGCCGGCCACCGGCTCCTTTGCATGGGGTTGTTTTCGATATTTTGGCGACGGGCCTCCCCGCAAGTGACCGTCGGCGGAGAGGGGCGCGGGTGCGCCGGCGCGAAAGACTGGCGCTGCCGTCTCAACGCGATGCCGTTGTGCGCTTTCGCCCCGCTACTTCGCCTTGCCCAGCTCCATCAATATCCGCGTCATCAGATAGAGCCGCGGCACGATCGAGTTGGTGTCGATGTATTCGTCGCGGGCGTGATAGCCCCAGCCGGCGAGGCCGAAGCTTTCGACCACGATCGCCTTGCCGCTGCGCGCGGCGTAGCCGGCGTCGGTCGCGCCGCCGGTCATTTCCGCAATATCGAGCGTGCGGCCGAGCTCGGCATAGATCGCCTGGCCCTGCTTGGCGAGCGCGCGGCCGCGATCGTCAGCGACGAAGGGCGGGCGGCCCGCGACGACCTTCACGCTCACTTCGGTGTCCGGGATCAGTCTGTCTTTCACCTTCTCGTCGAGCGCGGCTTGCAGCCTCGCGACGCCGTCTGGAATGGTGAGGCGGATGTCGGCGCCGGCAGAGGCATGATCGGGGATTTGGTTGCGCACGGTGCCGGCCTTCGCGGTGGTCCAGTTCAGCTGCGTGCCCGGAATTGATTTCGCGACGTCCTGGGTCTGCAGCAATTGATGCGCGAGCTCGATCAGCGCGTTGCGGCCGAGCTGCGGCGCGGCGCCGGCATGTGAGGCCTTGCCCTTCACATCCAGCGTGCCGGTCGCGGTGCCGCTGGCGCCGAGCAGCAGGCTTTCATTCTTGGCGACCGGCGGCGCCACCGTCGGCTCGCAGGACAGCACCACGTCGTGCTGGTCGGCGAGTTCGGCGATGATCTCGCCGGAGCCGACCGAGCCGACCTCTTCATCCGGATTGAACGACACGGTGAGCTTGGCGTAGTCGCGCCAGCCCGCGTCGTTCAGGATCTTCAGGGAATGCAGGATGACGGCGATGCCGCCCTTGTCGTCGGCAATGCCGGGTCCATAGATTCTGTTGCCGTCGACCTTGTAGGGCTGGGTGTCGAGGATGCCGTGCTCATAGACCGTGTCCATATGCGCGATCAGCATCAGCTTCTTGCTGCCGGTGCCGTTAAGGGTGCCGATCACCATGTCGGCGCCGGCGCCCTTCGTGGTCTTGCGCCGCTCGGTCTTGGCGCCGAGCGCCTTCAGCCGCGCTTCGGTGTAGTCGGCCATCTTGTTCAGGCCTTCGACATCGCTGGAGCCTGACTCGATCAACACCATATCGTGCAGGCTTTCGATCACCGCCGGCTGGGCCTGCTCGGCCGCCGTGCGCAGCTTTTCATCCGCGGCGGCAAGGGCGGAGGACGAGGCGAGGGCGAGCGAGAGCACGCCGGCCGACGCGAGCAATTTGACGGATAGTTTCATGATTGTCCTCCCAGCATGAATGCAGGGAGACCCTAGCATCGCAACTTGGCTGCCTCCAGCCGCGTCAGCTGCGATCGAGCACCTCGACATCGAAGGTCTCGATCTCTGCGGCATCGGCCGTCGCATCGATCGCCGCGATCTTGTCGCCCGATATCGTGACCCGCAGCACGATCCGCAGCTTGCCACCGAAGATGACGGCAACGCCGATCTCGCCGTCGACCAGCGCCGGCCTTGCCGCCTGCGCGCGTCCCTTGAAGCTCTGGGCCACAGCCGTGGCGCCGCGGATGACCGGCAGCGAGCCGAGCCGCTGCGTCGCCTGATCGGCGCGCACCACGACGTCGGGCGCGAGCACTGCGAGCAACCCCTCGAAATCGCCGTTGCGGGATGCGGCGAGGAAGGCCTCGACGATGCCGCGCTGCCGGCTGAGATCGGCATCCGCCGCGGGCGGCGTGGCCTGCACGCGGCGTCTGGCGCGGCTGGCGAGTTGCCGCGCGGCGGCCGGTGTGCGCCCGACGATCGGCGCGATCTCCTCGAACGGCACCGCGAACATGTCGTGCAGCACGAACGCCAGCCGCTCGGCCGGCGCCAGCGTCTCCAGCACCACCAGCAACGCCGCGCCGACGGAGTCAGCCATCTCGGTCTCGCGCTCCGACGGATTGTCCGCGATCGGCTCCGGCACGTGCGGACCGATCGGCTCCTCGCGGCGCGATTTGCGCGAGCGCAGCATGTCGAGGCAGATCCGCGCGATCACCGTGGTCAGCCAGCCGCCGAGATTGTCGACCGCAGCGGCATCGGTGCGGCCGAGCCGCAGCCAGGCCTCCTGCACGGCGTCGTCGACCTCGGCGGTCGAGCCCAGCATGCGGTAGGCCACCGCCCGCAAGCGCGGCCGGTTGGCCTCGAACTGTTCGGCCAGAAATTTTTTCTCGTCCATCGGTCACATTCCCTTGGTCCGCTCCGTCATGGCCATGACGAACGAAACCCGGCCGATGTGACAGCAGATCGGCGCGGCGGCGTCAAAAGGCAAATCAGGAGAGTAATATGATGAAAGCCCGCATGAACCACCCGGTGATGGTCGTTCCCGATGCCATGAAGGCGCTGCAGGCGCTCAGCGAGAGCACCAAGCCGGCACTGCCGGAAAAGCTGCTCGAGCTAGTCCATCTGCGCGCCAGCCAGATCAACGGCTGCAGCGTCTGCGTCGATATGCACCCAAAACTCGCCCGGCGCGCCGGCGAGACCGATGAGCGGCTGTTCGCGGTCGGTGCCTGGCGCGACACGCCCTATTTCACCGACGCCGAACGGGCCGCGCTGGCGCTGACGGAAGCGGTGACCCGGCTCAGCGACCGTGAGGACCCGGTGACGGACGCGGTGTGGGACGAGGCTGCCAAGCATTTCGACGAGCAGCAGCTCGCGTCCCTGGTGCTCGGCATTGCGGCGATCAATGTCTGGAATCGGCTGAATGTCGCCGTGCGGCAGCCGGTCGGCGCGTGGAAGGTGTGAGCGGGTTAGAGGCCTTCCGCTCGTGCCGCTCGCTCACTGCACCTCTCCCCTTGTGGGAGAGGTCGGATCGCATCGACCGATGCGATCCGGGTGAGGGGTCTGTCTCCGCGGAGAGAACCCCTCATCCGGCACGATGCCGCTGCGCGCCATCGCGCCACCCTCTCCCACAAGGGGAGAGGGGGCACTGCCTATGCCGCCAGGAACTCCAGGACGATCTCGCAATAACGCTGCGGGGCCTGCTCGAACATCGGATGCGTGGTGCCCGGGATCATCTCGGTACGCGAACCCCTTACATTGGCGGCGAGGGCGTGCAGCACTTTCGGCAGTACGCCCTTGGTGTTCGCGCCGCCGATGAACAACGTTGGCGTCTTGATCGCCTCCGCGTCGGCCTTCGAGAATGGCGGGCGCTGGTCGCGGGTCTGGCCGATCAACGTGGTCGCATTGTCGCGGAGCAGCTGCTTGGAGGTCGCCGGAATCCGTTTCCAGGCGCCGGGGCCTTCGAGCGCGTCCATGAAGATCTGCAAACCGCCGTCGATATCGCCCTTGGCGATTTCCGCCGCACATGCCGCGAAGCGTGCCGCCAGCGGCGAGGGGCCGGGCTTGAAATCCGGATCAAGGCTCTCGTCGAGCTCGCCGCCGGGCTCGGCCAGGATCAGCTTGCGCAGCAGGTCCGGTCGCCGCTGCGCGGCGCGGAAGCAGATGTGGCCGCCGCGGGAATGCCCCATCAGGTCGACCGGTTTGGTATCGAAGGCCTCGATGAAGGCGATCACGTCGTCGACATGCTGTGCGATCGAATAGGTGTCGCCAACGCCGTCCCAATGCGCCGGGAAGAAATGCCGCAGGCTGACCGCGATTACGCGATGGTGGCGCGTCAGCGGGCCGAGCACCGCCGACCAGATCCGGAAATCGCACAGCGAGCCATGCACGCAGACCAGCGGCGGGCCCTGTCCGATATCGAGATAGGGCATGTCGAAACCGTTGACGTGGAGGCTGTGCATTTGAGGGCTCGCGGAGGGGCAGAGATGTTGTTGATTTGGCCGAAGTTCCCACGGAATTCGGGTGGATAGCAACATTCTCCAAGCCTAGATTTCAGATCAACGGCAGGCTCAAAGATATGAGCCGAATGAACATATGAAGGAACATCTGGAGCGAGCCATGACCGGCCAGCATTATGCAATCTTCGAGACCATGATCGGCGCCTGCGGCGTCGTCTGGGGCGAGCACGGCGTCACCGGCGTGCAGCTGCCGATGGGGTCAGAGGAGAAGACCCGCAAGCGGATCTTTCAGCGCAACGGCGACGTTACCGAGGCGGCCCCGCCGGCGGAGGTGCAGCACGCGATCGAAGGTATGATCGAGCTGCTTGCGGGCAAGCCGAACGACCTCGCCGACATCGTGCTCGATCTCGACGGCGTGCCGGAGTTCAACCGCGGCGTCTACGACATCGCGCGCAAGATTCCGCCGGGCAAGACCATGACCTATGGCGACATCGCCAAGCAGCTCGGCGGCGTCGAATTGTCGCGCGACGTCGGCCAGGCGCTCGGCCGCAACCCGTGCCCGATCGTGGTGCCCTGCCACCGGGTGCTGGCGGCCGGCAATAAGCCGGGCGGCTTCTCGGCCAATGGCGGCGTCGTGACCAAGCTGAAGATGCTGCAGATCGAAGGCGCGGTGGTGAACCACACGCCGAGCCTGTTTGATTGAGCGAGCCTGTTCGATTGGGAAGGTGCGCTCTTCATCCTCCCCTGGAGGGGGAGGATCGGTTCGCATGAAATGCGAACCGAGGTGGGGTGAAGGTCTCTCGTATTGGCCAGTGCCCACCCCACCCCGCCTCGCATCTCACTTCGTTCGCTGTGAGCCGACCCTCCCCCTCCAGGGGAGGGTGGCAGCGAGCTCGCCGCTAATTCAGCTCCTCTCACGCCGTCTCACACACAAACCCATTGCCCTTTCGCCTGATCTTCCCCACCGACGGCGAAGGGAAGTGCGCCGGGCAGCACAGCGTCTCGGTGTCGCAATAGCGCTCGAGGAAGCCGCGCCGCGTCTTTGCGGCCTGTGCCGGGTCGACGTCGAACTTCGGCGACAGCTCCGGATAGAGTGTCTGGATCGGCGAGTGCATCAAATCGCCGGCAAACACCGCATCGTCCTTGCCGCGGCCGAAGGTGAAGGCGACATGACCCGGGGTGTGGCCGGGGGTCGGCAGGATGCGCATGTGATCGCCGATTGCGAAATCATTGCCGACGAGTTCGGCCCGCTTGGCTTCGACCACCGGCAGCACGCTGTCGACGAACGGCGGCACCTCCGCCTTCGCATTGGTCTCGCTCCAGTAGTCGAACTCGCTCCTGTCGAACACGTAGCGCGCGTTGGGGAAGGTCGGCACCCAGCGGCCGTTCTCGAGCCGCGTGTTCCAGCCGACATGATCGACATGCAGATGCGTGCACATCACGTAGTCGATGTCGCCGACCGAAAAGCCGGCCGACGCGAGGCCGCGCAGATAGGTGTCGTCGGTCTTCATGTTCCAGCTCGGCCGCCCCGGCCGCGGCTTGTGGTTGCCGATGCAGCTGTCGATCAGGATGGTGTGGTGCGGCGTCTTCACGATGTAGGACTGGAACGCCAGGATCAGCGTGTCGCTGTCGTCGAGCGCCCCGGCTGCTTTCATCCAGGCGCGGTTCTCCGCAAGCAGCTCCGGTGTCAGCCCGGGCAGCATGTCCTGCGCGGGCAGGAACTTGCCTTCCTCTTCCACGATACGATGAATGGTGAGATCGCCGGCGGCAAATTTCAGGCTCATGAGTGATTCCTTGGATAGGATCAGTGCGCGTCGCGCACGGCGGGAATGATGATGTTGGCGAGGATATCCATCGCCGCAAGGCCTTCCTTTGGTTGGCCGTACTGGGCTGCTGTCGTCATCATCACAAGATCGAGATCGGGCACGACGATGATGCGTTGGCCGCCCCAGCCGAAGGCGCCGACCCATCTCACTTCCTTACCCTCGGACAGCGACCGGCCGACCCACCATTGATAACCGTAGAATAGCGTGCCGCCGAAATAACCGACCGCCTGAAAGCGCGGCGTGATCGATTGCGCGATCCACTCGGCCGAGATGATCTGCTGTCCGTTCCATTTCCCGCCATTGAGCACGAGCTGGCCGATTTTCGCGGCATCGCGCGGACGAAGCCGGAGGCCGGCAGCGGCGGCAATCTTGCCGTTCTTCGGATAGGCCTTCCACTCGAGATCGGTGATGCCGAGCGGCTGGAACAGCGTTTCGCGCGCAAAGGCTTCAAGCGGTTTGCCGGAGACCTGCTCGATGACGTTGCCGAGCAGGTCCGTGCCGCCGCCATTGTAATTCCATAGCGTGTCGGGCGGCGCAGCGATCGGCTTGCCGAGGACGTAGCCGATCGGATCGGCATCGAAGGCCAAATGCGGCTCGTCATTGTCGGGATGGGTCCAAGGCAGCGTCTCGTCCCATTTGATGCCTGACGACATCGTCAAGAGATGGCGCAGCGTGATCGCGTCCCATCCGGCCGACTTTACCGACCGATGTTCGGGGAAGAATTTCACGACGGGCTCGTCGGCGCTCGCGATCAACTTGCGGTCGATGGCGATGCCGACCAGCAGCGACGTCACGCTCTTCGATGCCGAACGCATGTCGTGCCTGGTCGTCGCCGTGAATTCGATGCGGCCCTCCGGATAGCCCCACGGCTGGTCGATGCCGGAAAAATACTGCTCGAACACCAGTCGCCCATGGCGCGCCACGACCACGGAATGCACCTCGCTGCTGCGCAAGCCGAGCCGCGCAGCGATGCCGCAGAGCCGCGCGCCATCCATGCCGACGCTCTCAGGCGCGGCAATCGTCCAGCCGTCGTCGAGCGCGGCCGGCGATCCGCAAGGATGATCCTGTTGTCCGGGTGTCATATCGTCGGCCCTCAGATTGGTGAGTGAGGCCGTCAACGCGAGCGCGAGGCTCGCGCCGAGAACGAGCAAGCGGGGGAAGCGATGGCGCATCGTCATTCCCGCGCAATCCGCTGCTACGCCGCAGGCGGCGCCGAGACCTTCACCGACGGCCGTTCCTGCATTCGCTGGTAGAAGGCGTCGAGTTTTGGATAGGCCTTGCGCCAGCCGCAATCGGCGAAGCGGAAGTCGGCATAGCCGAGCACACAGACGAGGCCGATCTGCGCGATGTCGAACGACGGGCCGTCCAGCACGTCCGGCCGGTTCTCGAACCGCGCCATGCCGGCCCAGGCCCTGTTCCAGTGATCGTCGTACCAGGCCTGCCACAGCGAGCCTTGCGGCCGCACCATCTTCTCGTAGCGGCACAGCAGCATGGAATCGAGCATGCCGTTGAGCAGTGAATGATCGGTCTTTAGCTTCCAGCGCCGCGGGCCGTAGCCCGGGATCAGCCGGCCGCCGCCGATCTCGTTGAGATATTCGACGATGACGTAGGAATCCAGGATCACGTCGCCATGGTCGAGGATCAGCACCGGCAGCTTCTTCAGCGGCGTGATCTTGGAATATTCGTCGTTGGCCGTGCCCGGCGCGACGGTGGCCGGCACGAACTCGATCTTGTCGATCAGGCCGAGCTCGATCGCCGCGATGCGCACCTTGCGGGCGAACGGGGAGGCGGGAGAGAAGGTGAGTTTCATTGGGCTCCTCGGTAGAGCTATCGCATTGGAGCGTCATTGCGAGGAGCGAAGCGACGAAGCAATCCATTCATCCGCTTGGTTGGATAGATGGATTGCTTCGCTTCGCTCGCAATGACGTGGTCGCACCGGTGTTCGGCGCCGAACCTTAAGCCGCGACGATTTCCTGGCGCTGCTCGCCGAGACCCTCGATGCCGAGCGTCACGACGTCGCCGACATTGAGGAAGGTCGGAGGCTTCATGCCAAGGCCGACGCCGGGCGGGGTGCCTGTGGTGATGATGTCGCCGGGCAGCAGCGTCATGAACTGCGAGACGTAGGAGATGCACTTCGCCATCGTGAAGATCATGGTCTTGGTCGAGCCGGTCTGGCGGCGCTGGCCGTTGACGTCGAGCCACATCGACAGGTTCTGCACGTCGGCGATCTCGTCCTTGGTGGCGAGCCACGGTCCGACCGGACCGAACGTGTCGTGCGACTTGCCCTTGGTCCATTGTCCGAGGCGCTCGGTCTGGAAGTTGCGCTCGGAGACGTCGTTGCAGACGCAATAGCCGGCGACGTAATTGAGCGCTTCGGCTTCCGAGACGTACTTGGCGCGGGTGCCGATGATCGCGGCGATCTCGACTTCCCAGTCCAGCTTGGTCGAGCCGCGCGGCTTCTCGACCGCATCGTTCGGGCCGGACAGCGAGGTGTTGGCCTTCATGAAGATGATCGGTTCGGTCGGGATCGCCGCCCCGGTTTCCTTGGCGTGGTCGGAATAGTTGAGACCGATCGCGACGAACTTCGAGATGCCGGTGACGGGGGCGCCGAAGCGCGGCTTGCCGGAGACGGCGGGCAGGGAGGCGGGATCGAGGGCAGAAAGCTTCTTCAGGGATTCCGGCGCGTAGGCTTCGCCGGTCAGGTCCTTCAGATGGGCCGAAAGGTCGCGGAGCTGGCCGGATTTATCGATCAGACCGGGCTTTTCCGCACCCTTTTCGCCATAACGAACAAGCTTCATGTTGATCACTCCCTACGATGTCTTGAGGATTGTTACTGGTATACCTCGACACGCTTCATGGAACAGCGCGGGCGGAAATTCAACCGCTTCGCGGTTATGGCATTGCAGCCATCACCTACCGGCGTGGCGGTTTTGAGCTGTTCTTTCAAATGGCGGTCATGATCGCGGGCGCGGCGCGGCCAGCATCCGCGTGAACATCTCTTCCAGCAGTCGGCACGGCGGCTCGGGATCCCGCGTGCCCGCGATGATGGCATCGTCGGCCACGGCATGCATTCCGTCGAACACGATCAGCGCCGCGCTGCGGGCATCCGGGAATGTCCAGACCCCGGCCTTCCGGCCATCCTCCAGCACGGCGACGATCTGCGCGATCACGTCGTCCTTTTCCTGCGATTGGCGCTGATGATGCGGGAAGTCATGAAAGACGACGTCATGCAGTTCGACATTGGCAAGGTAGGTTCCAACGGCGCCGCGCAGCCAGGCTGACAGCCGTCGGGCGTGATCGTCCGCGGCGCATTCGTCGATCGCAGCCGCGACACGGGACAGAAAGTCCTGCGTGAAGCGCGCGCGCAGGGCGATGATCACGTCCGCCTTGGTCGAAAAGTAATGGTAGAAGGTGCCCTTCGCGACGCCGGCCCGGGCGACGATGTCGTCGATCGTGGTGGTCTCAATGCCCTTTGCGACGAAGAGGGCGGCGGCCGCCGACATCAGGTCGTCTACCCTGACCTCGGCGGGTTGAGTCCGCCGCCAGTGCCGCGATGTATCGCGCTTGGCCGCCTGTCGCTTGCCGATCATGCCGTTAGCATCCATCCGTGGCTGATATCCGATTCTGAGATCGCATATTTAGAATGACTTTGAAATGGCTTAGTTTTGTTAACCGACCGTCGGTCGATGCATATCTGTGACCGGGCCGCCGCACCTGCCCGATGAGCGTGGCGAGGCGCCGTCCGTATCACGAGGAGTCTCCATGAAATTCTTTCGCGAGGCCGAGCCAGGCATCTTCATCGCCACCGGCCGCCTGCAGACCGAGCAGGACGGCTGCCACTGGACGGCGGAATACGCCGAGCTTCTTGCCGCGGATCGCCCGTTCGCCGTGATCGTCAATGTCAACGATCAGCCGGAGGTCGCCGCGGGCAAGCCGATGGTGCTGTGGATGAAGGCACGCAAGGCCGAGCTCGGCCGGCTGATCCGGGTCACCGTCTACATCGCCGATGACGACGCGGAGCGCGCCGAGCTCGAGCGCAGCCTTCCCGGACGGGCCAAGGCGTTGCCCTATCCGGCCGCGATTGCCGCCAGCGAGGCGGACGCGCTCTTTCTCGCGCGCGCCAGCTTGATCTAGAGCATGATCCGGAAAAGTGGAAACCGGTTTTCCCTCGCGACAAACGCAAGCGTTTGCGCGGAGATCATGCTCAAGCAAAAGATACTCAGTCCAGCGCGACGAACCTGAACGCGTCGCCGTCGCGCTTGATGTGGCCGGCGTTGAAATGCCCGCCGATCACCAGCGTCGGCGTATCGGCAAAGCGCGAGAACAGCTCGCGCCGCGTCACCGCCGATTGCTTCTGGTCGGAATCCGCGGTCGACGACCAGTCGAGGTGATACATCTGACAGGGATGATGGGCGACATCGCCGGTCAGTAGCCCTTCCTCGCCGCCGGACTTGATGTGGATGCTCATATGGCCGGGGCTGTGTCCGGGCGTCGGGATCAGCGTGATCTCCTCGGTCAGGCGGTGATCGCTCGCCACCAGCTCGGCCTTGCCGGCATCCGCGATCGGCTTCACTGAATCGGCGAACACGGCGGCATGCGCCGGATCGTCGCTGTGGTCGCGCCAATGCTCGTATTCGGTCCTGCCGAACACGTAACGCGCATTGGCGAAAGTCGGCACCCATTTGCCGCCGACAAGTTTCGTGTTCCAGCCGACATGGTCGACATGCAGATGCGTGCACAGCACGGTGTCGATGCTGTCAGGGGCAAAGCCGGCCGCGGTCAGCTTCTCCAGGAACGGATCGCTGCGGTTGTTCCAGGTCGGCACGTTGCGGCCCTGCTTGTCGTTGCCGAGACCGGTGTCGACGATGATGCGGTGCTCCGGCGTCTCGACCAGCAGCGAATGGATCGACATTTTCAGCCGGCCGTCCTCGTTGGCGAAATGCGGGATCAGCCAGGGCAGGCTCTGGATCTCTTCCCGGCCGGCGAGCGGCAGGATGAAGCGCGTGCTGCCGACGGTCTCGAGTTCGACGACTTTTGTGATCCTGACCTTGCCTACGGTCCACTGCATGCGGCGTGCCCTCTGTTTTTTTGTTTCTCTCACCGGACCATGCGGGTTTCCGCGCGGCGGCGCAATGGATCAAGTCGGCGCCTCCTGCGTTACCGCCTCGTTGGACTTAAGGAGTGCGCGCATGCCGGAACTCACAATTTCCCCTGAAAAGGTTGGCTTCTTGATCGAGAAAGCGCGGGAATTCGACGTCAAGGAGGGAATCGTCGATCCGGACTCCGGCTCGAACGGCGCCGACGACGAGATGATCGACGTGCTGGAGGATGACGGCAGCGACCCGGTAGCGCGCGAGATAACAGGCTTCATCGATGCGCTGAGCGAGGACGAGCAGGTCGACCTCGTCGCCCTGATGCGGCTCGGCCGCGGCGACGGCACGATCGAGGAATGGGCCGATCTGCGTCGCGAGGCCGCGCGCGGCCGCAACGGCCGCACCGCGAGTTATCTGCTGGGCGAGCCGATGCTCGGTGATTTCCTCGCCGAAGGGCTCGACGAGTTCGGCCTCGCGCCCGGCGACGAGCGCATCACGCCGATCCAGTAGGAGCAGAAGCGTGCTGTTCTCCTTAACCTCGCCCCGCTTGCGGGGAGAGGTCGGATCGCATCGACAGATGCGATCCGGGTGAGGGGGAGTTGCGGCATGCTCCGCTATCACCTTCTTCGCGGTGACGGCCCCTCACTCCAACCCTCTCCCCGTGAAGAACGGGGAGAGGGAGTAGGAAACTTCGCGCACTATCGCGCGCAGTCGACGATCACGGTGCCGATCTTGTCGCCCTTCTCGACGGCGAGATGGGCGTCGGCGGTCTCGGCGAGTGCGAATTGACCTGCGATGTTGTGCACGCGGGTGCCCGACGTCAGCCATTTGGTGATGTCGGCCTGCGCGGCCGCGAGCAGCGGCGGCGGCAGCGCGAACAGCACCAGCGAGCGCACCGTGATGCACTTCTCCATCAGTTCGCGCACCGGCAGCGACGGCGTGCGGTTGCCGTTGGTGGCGTAGACCGCGATCGTCGAGTTCATCGCCATAAGCTTCAGCGTGGTCGCGAGATTGCCGCCGAAATCGACATCGATCACGCGGTCGACGCCGCGGTTCTCGGTGAAGGCCATCACCTTGGAGACGACGTCCTCGGTCCGGTAGTTGACCACCATGTCGGCGCCGCCAAGCCGCGCCTCGACATCCTTGACTTGCGAGCTGACCGTCGCAATCACCTGCGCGCCGCCCCACTTTGCCAGTTGCACGGCATAGTGGCCGACTGCGCCGGCGCCGCCGGTGACCAGCACCGTCTGTCCGACGATCGGGCCGTCGGCAAACAATGCGCACCACGCCGTCATGCAGGGGATGCCGAGCGTTGCGCCAGCCGCGAACGAGACGTGCTGCGGCAGCGGCGTCACCAGGTAATCGGCGAGTGTGATGTATTCGGCCGCGGTGCCGAAGGCTCGGCCGTTGCGCTGGCCGTTGAACAACCAGACGCGGTCGCCGACTGCAAAGCGCGTGACGCCTTCACCGACCTGGTCGATGATCCCGGCGCCGTCGCTGTTCGGGATCACGCGCGGAAATTCCATCGCGCGATAGTTACCGCTGCGGCGGCCGACATCGGCCGGATTGACGCCGGAGGCCTCGAGGCGAACCCGGACTTCGCCGGGGCCGGCGTCGGGCGTCGGCATCTCGCCGACGGTAAGCACCGTCGGCGCCGCGCCGGTTCTTTCGTACCAAACAGCTCTCATAACGTGCCCGGGAAGGCGCCGCCATCGAGCAGGATGTTCTGCCCGGTGATGAAGCCGGCCTTGTCGCCGCACAGGAACGCGCAGGCGTAGCCGAATTCGTCGGGACGGCCGAAGCGGCCGGCGGGATTCAGCTTGGCGCGCTCGCTCAGGACCTGGTCGGCCGAGATGCCGCGCTTTTCAGCCTCGGGCTTGGCGGTGCCGCGCAGACGGTCGGTGTCGAACGGGCCCGGCAGCAGGCCGTTGATGGTGACGTTGTTGATCACGGTCTTGCGCGACAGGCCGGCGACGAAGCCGGTGAGGCCGGCGCGCGCGCCGTTGGACAGGCCGAGGATCTCGATCGGGGCTTTCACCGCGGCCGAGGTGATGTTGACGATGCGGCCGAACTTGCGCGCCATCATGCCGTCGACGGTCGCCTTGATCAGTTCGATCGGCGTCAGCATGTTGGCGTCGATCGCCTTGATCCAGTCGTCGCGGGTCCAGTTGCGGAAATCGCCGGGCGGCGGGCCGCCGGCATTGTTGATCAGGATGTCCGGCTCGGGGCACGCCTTGAGCACGGCTTCGCGTCCGGCCGCCGTCGTGATGTCGCCGACGATCTCGGTGACGGTGACGGACGGATGCGCCTTACGGATCTCGTCGGCGGTCTGCTTCAGTGCTTCGGCGCCGCGCGCCGTCAGCGTGACGTGCACACCCTCATTGGCGAGCGCGATCGCGCAGGCGCGGCCCAGTCCCTTGCTCGATGCGCAGACGATGGCGCGGCGGCCTTTGATTCCAAGATCCACGAGTTCACTCCCTGTGATGTCGGGTAGGTTTGTAAAGGTTTGATGGCGCCATTCTAGCCAAGCTCGGTCGCGCCGATAAGGGACGTGCAATGCATAAGTGCATGCCGGGCAGGAGCGGGCGGGTGAGCACGATCGGAGAGGCCTCTTTCGTTCCGATTGAATCCGAACGGTGCTCTGACTTTTGACGCGTTTTCTTCACGCGAACCGGTATCCACTTCGCTCGAAAACGCCTTATATGCGCTGCTCCCGCCGCAGCCGCTCGATCGCCATGGTGGCCTCGGGCGGCAGCGAGCGGAATCCGGCCTGTCCGGCCGCGGAGAACAGCGGCCGCAATTGCGATCCGTTGAGGAATTGCGGCTGCCTGGCCAGCGGCACCAGCTGATCGAACACCAGCACCAGCGTGGTCACGACGAGCCCGACCCTGATCGCGCCGAGCAGGGCGCCGCCGAGGCGGTCGCCGATCCCGATCTCCGAGCCGATGGTGTCGTCGAGCATCGTGCGTGCCATCTTTCCGAGAATGACGCCGATCAGGAGGAACAGGCCGAACAGCAGCACCCCATTGGGCGGAAACGGCGAGGATGGCAGCGTCGCGATGTGGGGCCCGATCATCGCCAGCGCGGCGACCGCGAGCGGCATCGCAACGAGATAGGCGAGGATGGTGACCGCGCTGCGCAGCAGGCCGGTCGTGAAGCCGGTCACGACCGCGAACAACAAGCCGAGGATCACGGCGGCATCGAAGAGGTTCATGGAGGAAATTCCTGCCCCAATCTCCTGCGGCGCCCTGGTTGATCAAACGTGCTTACATCAGGGACAATTGTCGCTATCAATCGTCCGCTTCAATCCGGGAACCTGTCGATGTCCGACCTATTCGATGTCAGTAAAGAAATCATCCTCATCACCGGCGCTTCGCAGGGCCTCGGGCGGCAATTCGCCCGCGTGCTGGCGGCGCACGGCGCTGCCGTGGTGCTGGCGGCGCGCCAGACCGCGAAGCTGAAAGACCTCGCTGAGGAGATCAAGGCCAAGGGCGGTCGTGCCGCCGCGGTGCAGATGGACGTCGCGGATATTGCCGGCATCGCGAAAGCGCTCGACGCGGCGGAAGCCACACTCGGTCCGATTACGGTCCTGATCAACAATGCCGGCATCGCGATCGAGAAGCTGTCGACCGAGCAGACCGAGGCCGATTGGGACGCGGTGATCAGCGCCAATCTGAAGGGCGCCTATTTCCTGTCGACCGAACTTTCGCGGCGCATGATCCTGCGCAAGCAGCCGGGCAACATCGTCAATGTCGCCTCGGTGCTCGGGCAGGGCGTGCTGAAAGCGGTGTCGCCCTATGCGATCTCCAAGGCCGGCATGATCCAGGGCACCAAGGCGATGGCGCTGGAGCTCGCCGGCAATAACATCCGCGTCAACGCGCTGGCGCCGGGCTATATCGACACCGAGATGAACCATGATTTCTGGTCGACGCCGGCAGGCGAGCGGTTGGCAAAACGGATTCCGCAGCGCCGGGTCGGCGCCGAGTCCGATCTCGACGGCGCGATCATGCTGCTCGCCTCCAACGCCTCGCGCTACATGACCGGCACCGTGGTGACGGTCGATGGCGGGTTCTTGCTGAATTGACGCGTTTGTAGCCCGGATGGAGCGCAGCGAAATCCGGGGAGTACGCGCGAAGGCCCCCGGATTACGCTTCGCTCCATCCGGGCTACGAGGCACTCGCGTTGTTCGCGACTCTCACCCCGCCCGCGCCTCCGCCCTGATCATGTCGGCGGCCTTCTCGCCGATCATGATGGTCGGCGCATTGGTGTTGCCGCCGATCAGCGTCGGCATGATCGAGGCGTCGACCACGCGCAAACCGTCGAGCCCGTGCACGCGTAGCTTCGGATCGACCACCGCGAGCGGATCATTGGTGCCCATCTTGCAGGTGCCGACCGGGTGATAGACGGTGTCGGAGCGCGCCCGCAGGATGCTGCGGATGTCGTCGTCGGTGCGGACATCTGCGGTGAACATGTCCTTCTGCTGCAGCGCGCGCAGCGCCGGCGTGTCGAGCAGCCGCTTGGTCATCTTGAAGCCCGCGACCATGGTCTCGACGTCGCTGTCCTCGCCGAAGAAATTCGGATCGATCGCGGGGGCTGCCAGGGGATCTGCGCTGTTCAGCCACACGCTGCCACGGCTTGCCGGGCGCAGCAGGCAGACATGGCAGGAGAAGCCGGTGCCCCAGCGCGGCTTGCGGCCGTGGTCTTCCACTATGGCCATGCAGAAATGCAGCTGGATGTCGGGGACGTCGAGCTCGGGTCGCGTCTTCAGGAAGCCGCCGCATTCGGCGACGTTCGAGGTCATCGGGCCGCGCCGCTCGCGCCGATACTGCCCGATGCCCTTGATGATCCGCCCGATGCCGCTCCACGACAGTCCCGAGAAATAAGGTGCGTCGGAGGCGAAGCCGAACACGAAATCCGGATGATCCTGCAGGTTCTGTCCGACACCCGGCAGATGATGCACGCTGGCGATCCCGTGCTTGCCGAGCGCCGCAGCGTCGCCGATGCCCGACAGCATCATCAATTGCGGCGACTGGAACGCGCCGGCCGAGAGGATGACCTCGCGCTTTGCGCGCAGCACCTTCTTCTCCTTGCCCTGCATGTATTCGACGCCGACGGCACGCTTGCCCTCGAAGATGATGCGGGTCGCCTGCGCCTGCGTCTCGACGCGCAGGTTGGAGCGGCGGCCCATGTGAGGATGGATATAGCCGCGCGCTGCGCTCCAGCGCTCGCCATTCCTCTGGGTCACCTGGTAGATGCCGAGGCCTTCCTGTTCGGCGCCGTTGAAATCGTCGCGGATCCGGAACTGCGCCTCGCGCGCGCCTTGCAGGAACATCTCCTTGACGGGATTGTCGGACTGCAGGCCGGTGACGTTGAGCGGCCCGCCCTTGCCGTGATATTCGCCGTCGAGCTCGGTGTTGTGCTCCGAACGCTTGAAGTAGGGCAGGACGTCGGCATAGCTCCAGCCGGTATTGCCGAGCGAAGCCCAGTGGTCGTAGTCGGCGCGATGGCCGCGGATATAGACCATGGCATTGATGGCTGAGGAGCCGCCGAGGCCCTTGCCGCGCGGCTGATAGCCGATGCGGCCGTTCAAGCCCTTCTGCGGCACCGTGTCGAACGCCCAGTTGTTGAGCTTGCTCGAGAGCATCAGAATGATGGCGCCGGGTGTGGTCACCACCCAATTATCGTTCTTGCCGCCGGCATCGAGCACCGCCACCGAGGTCGCCGGATCCTCCGACAACCGCCCCGCCACCGCGCAGCCGCCGGAGCCTGCGCCCACCACCACGAAATCGAATGTGTCAGTCACGTATGGTTCCCCCGTCTCTCATTGCCATCCGTCATTGCGAGCGAAGCGAAGCAATCCATCTATCCGTTATGCGGGGCTATGGATTGCTTCGTCGCTTCGCTCCTCGCAATGTCGGCTTCGATACTACGACAACAGCCGCATCAGCTTCTCCAGCCGCGCGACCTTCGCGCCATAGGGCGGATAGAGATCGGCCAGGCGGTTGAAGCGCGAGCGGTAGAACACTGGCTTCAGCTTGGTCAGCGTCTTGAACCCCCATACGCCGTGATAGGCGCCGGTGCCGGACGCGCCGACGCCGCCCATCGGCTGATAGGCCTGCGCGAAATGGAACAGGCAGTCGTTGACGGTGACGCCGCCGGACACCGTGCGGGCCAGCACCGTATCGCGGGCGGCATTGTCGGTGCCGAACCAGTACAGCGCCAGCGGGCGGTCGCGCTTGTTGATGATGGCGATCGCCTCCGTTGCGTCGCGCGTGGCCACGACCGGCAGTAGCGGCCCGAAGATCTCCTCCTGCATCACGGTCATCTCGGGCGTCGCGTCGACGATGACGGTCGGCGGGAATTTGCGCCGCTCCTTCCACTCGGGATCGTTCGGCGCCGCCGGCTGCATGATGGTCGCGCCCTTCGCGGCGGCGTCGGCGACGAGGCCCTCGAGCCGTGCGTAGTGCCGATCCGAGACGATCGAGGTGTAGTCGGGATTTTTCGGATCGGTGCCGAACATGTGCTGCATGTGGCCCTGCAGCCGCATCGCAAGCGGCTGCACCGAGGCTTGCGGCACCAGCACGTAATCGGGCGCGATGCAGGTCTGGCCGGCATTGAGCAGCTTGCCGTAGGCGATGCGCTGCGCGGCCTCATCGATGTCGGCCGAGCCGTCGACGATGACGGGCGATTTGCCGCCGAGCTCGAGCGTCACCGGCGTCAGATTGCGGCCGGCGGCCTCTGCGACCAGCCGACCGATGCGGGTCGAGCCGGTGAAGATCAGATGATCGAACGGCAGCGCGGCGAAGGCTTTCGCGATCTCGTCGTCGATGTCGGTGACCGCGAGCTCGGCGGTGTCGAACTTCTTCCCGATCGCCTCCATCAGCAATTCGGAGAACCGCGGCACCAGCTCGCTCGGCTTGATGATGGCGCTGTTGCCGGCCGCGATCGCCGCGACCGCGGGCGCCAGCGTCAGCTGCAGCGGATAATTCCACGGCGCGATGATCCCGACCACGCCGAGCGGCTGCGGGATCAGCCGGTTTCTGGCCGGCGCGAACTGGACCGTGGTCGGGATCCTCTCGGGCGCCATCCAGCCCTTGAGGTGCTTGGCGGCATGCTTGATCTCGCCGAGCACCAGCATGGTTTCGGCGATCGCGGTCTCGACGGTGGAGCGGTGGCCGAAATCGGCCGAGATCGCCACCTCGAATCGCGCCTCGTTCTCGGTCAGCGCGGCGCGCAAGCGCCGCAGCCGGTCCAGCCGCGCCTGCAAGGTCGGCGCCGGTTCGCTGCGCGACAGCTCGAATTGGCGGTGAAAGACCTCCTCAAGCGCGTACAGCCTCGGGCTCTTCAATGGCCGGTCCATTGGCGTTTCCCCTCGGATGACGTTTCCTTGACGGATTTTATTGGCGCCAAGCTCCGCTTTTACGCGCGGTCTGGCAAGGTCCGGTTCCCGACGGTAATTTTGTCAGGAAAACCGGTGATTTGGACGTCACAAAATCCTCAAAAACCCGCATCCGGGGCTTTCCAAACCGACCTCACGTTGATACATACGCCCCGCACCCGACGGCTTCGGCCCGGGTCGCCTTCTCAGGAAGCTCTCCGGACGGATCGCTCGGCGCCGTTACAAGCGTTGGCCGGCCGGTTCGGGCACCCTTTCTGCAAGGCACGCAACGGTTTAACGCGGGGTGGAGCAGCCCGGTAGCTCGTCAGGCTCATAACCTGAAGGTCATAGGTTCAAATCCTATCCCCGCAACCAAATTGGTACGAAGCCCCGGCAATCTTGATTGGTTGCCGGGGTTTTTTGCTGCCCGGTCGACCAGGCGGCATCACCGCGGACTCGACAACATTCTCTGGAAGATTTCCTCGATCGAATGTGGCGCAATGCCAAGCTCGGCGAATCCTGCCATCCGCGGCGATGACACGGTGTCGATCTGCATAAGCTCCACCTGACTGCGCGTAAGGGGGAGGCCAGGAAGGATTTCGGAGGCCCATGCCAGCGCGTCCCAAACGGCAAAAGGGACTGGGATCAGGAGAGGCGCGAGGCCCGCCTGATGCGCGATCGCTCTCAGCAATTGCTCGTAAGAGTAGATGGTTGGGCCACCGAGCTCAAAGACCGCTGGCTGGCGCTCTGCTCGCTCCATGATCCGGGCAACCGCTTCCGCAACGTCTTCCACATAGACCGGTTGCAATCTGGTCCGGCCGCGGCCGAACATTGGATAGATTGGAAGCTGACGCAGTAGCTTGAGGATGGTGCTGAGAAACGCGTCGTCCGGTCCGAACATCACGGCCGGACGGACGAGGCATGCACCGGCGAATTCCGCACGGACCGCCTGCTCGCCTTCGCCGCGCATTCGGATGTAGCTGGATGGCGAGGCGACATCGGCACCGATCCCCGACACCTGAACAAGCCGTTCGACTCCCGCCCGGTGGGCCTGGGCTGCCAACCGCCGAGCCGACTCGACGTGAACGGAGTAGAAAGTCTCCGCTCCGCGCTCGCGATAGAGGCTGACCGCATTGACGACTCCGTAGATGCCGACCAGCGCTTTCGCGACGGATCGCTCGTCGTGAATGTCGGCCTCTACCGATTGAAGTCGTGGATTCCCCAGGTCAGGCTGGCCCCGCCCCCCGTCCGGATGCCGGGACGCGATCCGGACGGAAAATTCGTGATCGAGCAGATGGCGGACGATCCGGCTGCCGAGAAAGCCGGTTCCACCGAACACGGTGATGCTGCGACCGTTCGTGGCTGCTCCTTTAAAGCGCGATGAGATTGGGTTGAATCATCATCGCGCTTTGGCCTGTTGTTTGAGCATGATCTCCGCGCAAACGCGAAGCGTTTGTCGCGAGGGAAAACCGCTTCGCACTTTTCCGGATCATGCTCTAGCGCTCGCGGCTCCACGGGAAGAGAGAGGCCGGGAAATCTGCCGCGTAGCGGTGACCGATCGGCGGGCGAGGCTCCTCCTGCGGAGGATTCCGGTCGGGCTCCACCACCTTCCGGTAAAGATGCCAGCTGGCATGACCGAGCACCGGCAGAACGACGCAGAGACCGATGAAGAACGGCAGTGAGCCCACTGCCAGCAAGACCGCAACGACCAATCCCCACACGGCCATCTCAACCGGATTCGTCTTCACCGCGCGTATCGAGGTGCGGATGGCATCGATCGCTGTCGCATGCTGGTCCAGCATCAGCGGGAACGAGACAACGCTGATGCACAAGGCTAACACCGCGAACAGGAAACCGACGCCGCATCCGACGATGATGAGGGTCCAGCCCTCGGACGTCGTCAGCACACGCTCCGCGAAATCGGGAATGCTCGCAGCCGGCGCATAGCCGAAGGTTGCGGTGTAGATCGCGTCCGCGGCGGCAATCCAGACTCCGAACAGAACGAACAGGAGGACGCCAAGTTCGAGCATCGCACCGAACGACGGCGCGCGCAGCACCTGCATTGCATCCCAGGCGCCTGGCTCCTCTCCGCGCTCGCGGCGGCGGCTCAATTCGTAGAGGCCGAGTGCGGCGAAGGGACCGATCAGGGTAAAGCCGGCCGCGAGCGGAAACAGCAGCGGCAGCACCGAGTAGCCAATGACAAGTCGGAACAGGAACAGTCCGAGGACGGGATACATCACGCACAGGACGATGGCGTGGGTCGGAATGGCCTTGAAGTCTTCCCAGCCCAGGCGCAGCGCGTTGCCCAAGTCGGAAAGGTTGATCTTGCGAACGACATAGACGGTGGAGACACCGAACAATTGCAGTTTGGGTCTTGCGAAGACGGTGGTCATGGCTCCGGTCTCCTTGCTCGTGGCCGCAGGTGAACGGAGCGCTTCAAAACACACGCATCCGCCTCATGCGCGAAAATCGCGACCGAGTCCGGCAAATCAGATTCGACGAGAAGGAGCTTGCCGGACGACATCCGTCGCAACCGGTACGGTCAAGTTAGTCCGATGCGCGGGAGAAGCAAGCGAACGATGCGGTCCGCGAAATCGTGCCTTCGCATCGCCCGGTTTTTGGCATCGCCCGGTTTTTGCGACGCACCATCGCCTGGCCGTGCCGAAAGGCGTCGCCGACGCGCGGACCCCTTCGCCCCAACACGCGCCGGACAAGGGATGCAATCCACTCCTCTATTGACGCCGGGCCCGACGGGGACCATTTTAAATCCGTGAACGCCCCCAGCTCCGATGCGATTGCGGTCGTGACGCTGAATCTTTGTCATGTCCGACCGGCAAAATGGGCGAGGCAAGAGGCGCGGTGATGGTGGACGTGACACCATCCCTTTGACGTGAGCTCCGCCCTTTCGTTCGTCTCCGTAGCCTTCAACGGCTGGGAGGATGAGGGATGGCTGTAGCGCTCATACTGCTTCTGGTTGCGATCGCCTCGGTGCTGTTCCATGTCTACAGCCCGTGGTGGTGGACGCCGATCGCCTCGAACTGGCGTTACATCGACGACACGATCAACCTGACGTTCTGGATCACCGGGGCGGTGTTCTGCGCGGTCATCGCGTTCATGGCTTACTGCGTCCTCCGCTTTCATCACAAGGAGGGACGGCGGGCGGCCTATAATCCCGAGAACAAGAAGCTCGAATGGTGGCTCAGCATCGGCACCGCGATCGGCGTCGTCGCCATGCTGGCGCCGGGCCTCGTCGTCTGGCACCAGTTCGTCACTGTTCCTGCCGATGCGACCGACGTCGAGGTCGTCGGACAGCAATGGATGTGGAGCTACCGGCTTCCCGGGAAGGACGGCCGGCTCGGCACCTCCGATGCGCGCCTCATCAGTTCCGAGAATCCTCTGGGATTGAATCCCAACGATCCAAACGGACAGGACGACGTCGTCGTTCAAAACGACGATCTGCATCTGCTGGTCGGCAAACCGGTGAAGGTGCTGCTGCGCTCGATCGACGTGCTGCATGATTTCTACGTTCCCGAGTTCCGGGCGAAGATGGACATGATACCGGGCTCGGTGACGTATTACTGGCTCACACCCACCCGCACGGGAACGTTCGACGTTCTCTGCGCTGAACTCTGCGGCGCGGCGCACGCGCAAATGCGCAGCAGGGTCATCGTCGAGGAAGAGAAGGAATATCACGCCTGGCTGGAGAAGCAGCGGACGTTCGCCGCGTTGTCGGGCCAGCGCGACGTCGCGAAGGCGGCGTACAAGACAGGAAGCGAATGAACAGGTTGACGAGGATGTGCCGGAGATTGTGAAGCGAACTCGTCGCCGAACAGAAGACCAAGGAGGGAATTCCGATGGTCGATATCCCGCTTGATCAGGTCGCAGGCATCCCGCCCGCCGAAGTCGGTGAGGTGGAGCTTTATCATCCGAGAAGCTGGTGGACGAGGTACGTCTTTTCGCAGGACGCCAAGGTGATCGCCGTCCAGTACTCGATCACTGCGATGTCGATCGGAATGGTGGCGCTGGTGCTGTCGTGGATGATGCGCCTGCAACTGGGATTCCCGGGAACATTCTCCTTCATCGATGCCAACCAGTATCTCCAGTTCATCACCATGCACGGCATGATCATGGTGATCTACCTGCTCACGGCATTGTTCCTTGGCGGCTTCGGCAACTATCTCATCCCGCTGATGGTCGGCGCCCGGGACATGGTCTTCCCCTATGTGAACATGCTGAGCTACTGGGTCTATCTGCTCGCCGTGCTGGTGCTGGCCGCAACATTCTTCGTGCCCGGCGGGCCAACCGGCGCCGGCTGGACGCTCTATCCGCCCCAGGCGATCCTCTCCGGCACCCCAGGGCAGGACTGGGGCATCGTTTTCATGCTGGCTTCGCTGATCCTGTTCATCATCGGCTTCACGATGGGCGGGCTCAATTACGTGGTGACGGTGCTGCAGGCCCGCACGCGCGGCATGACGTTGATGCGCTTGCCGTTGACGGTGTGGGGCATCTTCACGGCCACGGTGATGGCACTATTGGCCTTCCCGGCGCTGTTCGTCGCGTCGGTGATGCTGCTCCTCGACCGCCTGCTGGGAACCAGCTTCTTCATGCCGACGCTTGTCGAGATGGGGCAGCTGTCGAAGTATGGCGGCGGCAGCCCGATCCTGTTCCAGCATCTGTTCTGGTTCTTCGGCCACCCCGAAGTCTATATCGTCGCCTTGCCGGCCTTCGGCATCATCTCCGATCTGATCAGCACCCACGCGCGAAAGAACATCTTCGGCTACCGCATGATGGTCTGGGCCATCGTCGCGATCGGCGCTCTCAGCTTCGTGGTGTGGGCGCACCACATGTATGTCAGCGGCATGCATCCCTATTTCGGGTTCTTCTTCGCCACCACGACACTCATCATCGCCATTCCGACCGCCATCAAGGTCTACAACTGGGTGCTGACCCTGTGGCGCGGCGACATTCATCTCACGGTGCCGATGCTGTTCGCTCTCGGGTTCATCGTCACTTTTGTCAACGGCGGCCTGACCGGGCTGTTTCTCGGCAACGTGGTCGTGGACGTTCCGTTGTCCGACACGATGTTCGTTGTCGCCCACTTCCACATGGTCATGGGCATCGCGCCGATCATGGCCGTGTTCGGCGGGATCTATCACTGGTATCCGAAAGTAACTGGACGAATGCTCAATGATGTGCTCGGCAAGTTCCACTTCTGGGTGACGTTCATCGGGGCTTATGCGGTCTTCTTCCCCATGCACTATCTCGGCCTGCTCGGGATGCCCCGCCGCTATCACGACATTGGCGAGACGTCGTTCGTCCCGGCATCCGCCCACGAACTCAATGCGTTCATGAGCGTGGCGGCCCTGATTGTCGGCTTCGCCCAACTCGTCTTCCTGTTCAATCTCGTCTGGAGCTTGTTCAAGGGAAAGGAGGCCGGCGGCAATCCCTGGGGCGCCACCTCGCTGGAATGGCAGACGCCGGAGACCCCGCCGGGGCATGGCAACTGGGGCAAGGAACTGCCCATCGTCTATCGCTGGGCCTACGATTACAGCGTTCCCGGTGTCGCCAAGGATTTCGTGCCGCAAAATGAGCCACCGTCCGGAGTGGTGGCGCAGGGAGCCCATCCGTGAGTGCCATCATCCTGTTCATGGCGACCATTGCGGCCATCGCGGGATGGTGGCTCTCGCAGCAGCGGCTTGCGGCCAAACCCTGGCTGGAGGAGGGGGTGGCCGTCGATTTTCGCGGCGAGAGGGGTTCGTCCGTGCCGCCGGCGAAAATCGGGCTGGGCGTGTTTCTCGCGGTTGTCGGTTCGCTGTTCGCGCTCCTGATCAGCGCCTACTCGATGCGCAACACCATGGTGGACTGGCGCGAGCTGCCGTTGCCGAAGCTGTTGTGGATCAATACCGGCGTCCTGATCATCAGCAGCGCGGCGCTGCAATGGTCGCTGCTGGCCGCGCGCCGCAGCGACGATGAGGCCATGCTCGTCGGCTTGTTGGTGGGTGGAGCATCCGCCGTGACGTTCCTGGCCGGACAGCTGGTGGTATGGCAGCAACTGAACGTCGCCGGCTATGTCGTGGCGTCCAATCCGGCCAATTCCTTCTTCTACCTGATCACCGCGCTACACGGGCTACATCTGATCGGCGGTCTGGTGGCGCTCGGCAGGACGAGCGCCAAGGTGTGGCGCGGCGCGCCGATGGTGCAGGTGCGCCTGAGCGTCGAGCTCTGCGCCATCTATTGGCATTTCCTTTTACTGGTCTGGCTGGTTTTGCTCGGCTTGCTGACCGGCTGGACCGAAAATTTCGTGAACATCTGTCGCCAGTTGCTCACTTAAGCGAGGGCAAGGAACGATGGCAGAAACGACACTGATGCAGCCGAAGGCCGCGCCCGGGACGATCCCCGGATTGCGAGGCATCGCCGCCGACTGGGCCTCAGACCAGCGCGCATTCAAGAACGTGTCCTGGGGGAAGGCCATGATGTGGATCTTCCTGCTGAGCGACACCTTCATCTTCAGTTGCTTCCTGTTGTCGTACATGACGGCGCGCATGTCGACGACCGTGCCGTGGCCCAATCCGAGCGAAGTCTTCGCGCTCAACATCGGGAGCAAGCATATCCCGCTCATCCTGATCGCCATCATGACCTTCGTTCTGATCAGCAGCAGCGGAACGATGGCGATGGCCGTCAATTTCGGCTACCGCCACGACCGCGTCCGAACGGCGGCCCTGATGCTGGCCACCGCGGCATTCGGCGCGACCTTCGTCGGAATGCAGGCCTTCGAATGGACCAAGCTGATCATGGAGGGCGTGAGGCCCTGGGGTAACCCTTGGGGTGCGCCGCAGTTTGGCGCATGCTTTTTCATGATCACCGGTTTCCACGGCACCCACGTGACGATCGGCGTGATCTTCCTGATCGCGATTGCGCGCAAGGTATTGCGAGGGGATTTCGATCGCGAACGACGCGGCTTCTTCACAAGCCGGAAGGGATATTACGAGATCGTCGAGATCACCGGCCTGTACTGGCACTTCGTTGATCTGGTGTGGGTGTTCATCTTTGCTTTCTTCTATCTCTGGTGAGGTGGCGCATGACAAACGCAGCGGTACATGTGGAAGGGCAGGCAGCACAGCATGCGCTACACGCTTATGCGCACGAGGCAGTCGCATCGGGGGCGACGCACGCGGCAGGCCAGCAGCATCCGATCAAGCTTTACCTCGTGGTCTGGGGATGGTTGTTCGTGCTCAGCACCTGCTCCTATCTCGTCGACTACTTTGGCATCCATGGCCATCTCCGATGGTCGCTGATCCTGCTGTTCATGGTGCTCAAGGCCGGTCTGATCGTCGCTGTCTTCATGCATATGGCCTGGGAGCGGCTGGCCCTGGCCTACGCGATCCTGCTTCCGCCGGTGCTGGTGTTGGTATTTGTGGCGATCATGGTGTTCGAATCCGGCTACACCCATCTGCTCCGGAGCATATTCTTCGCCGCAACGGCGTAGTGGCAAGGCGTGGAGGTTTTTGGATGCAGTTTACCGTCGGATTCAAACTGAACGGAAAGGCCGACCACGTGGTCCTGGACGGACAAGACGCGCTCGCCGCTGCGCTGAAGGTGAAGGCAGAGCTTCCGGAAGCCCTCATTATGTACGTGCGCCCACAAAACCGGCGTGGCGATACCCGTCATCCGACACATGCGCTCGCCGACGACGCGGGCCGATGAGAGGCCGGTGAATCCGGGATAGCGGCATAAGGATCGGCGAAATGAATGTTGAGCCGGAAGTCGCCATCGGCCGACAGTGGATCGGACCAAGATCGGAGCCTCTTTGCCCGGTTAGCCGCGCCTAATCTCGCTAAATTGGAACCGTCCGCGAATGTCGGTATCCGTGGTTGCGCCCCCCGCAACCAAGTTCGGACCTACCGGTTCCCATAAAATGCCCCGCATTGCGCGGGCCATTTTTGTTTTGGGAGAAGGCTTGCGCCTCAGGCCGTCGGTGCCGGGGGACGGACGGATCACCGCCACCCAGCGAACCTTTCCGCTCGTTAGACGATGAAATGAAATTCCTGCCAGGCGCTCCACATCATGCCGTCGCTGGCGCGGACCCAGAGGTCGTCAGTGACGGTGCCGCCCTGGAAGGTGGTGCTGGCGAGCTGGCCTGCGCTGACGTTGATGGCGGTGTTGGCGGGCTGCGCATTGCCGCCAATGCTCCAGTGGCCGCTGCCGGCCGACGATGTCGAATCCCAGACTTGATATTGGGCGATGCTGTCCCCGTCGGGATCGGAGACCGAGAACAGGTTCGTTGCGGCCACGCTCTGGTTGGCGGTGGCGTGGAAGTCGGACGCGGAGACGATCGGAGCGTGGTCAATCGGTGCGGTGACGTGAAATTCCTTCCACGGCCCCCAGGCAATGCCGTCGTAAGCCCGCGCCCACAGATCGTCCGAACCGGAGCCGCTCTGAAAGCTTGTGCTCGAGAGCTGGGCAGCAGTGACATCGATCGCGACGTTGCTGCCCTGAGCTGCTCCGCCGACCACCCAGTGTCCGCTGCTGGGATCGGACGTCGAATCCCACAGCTGATAATTCGTGATGGTGTCTCCATCCGCATCGGTGGCGGAGAACAGCGCGGAGGCCGCGATATCCTGGCCGTGGCTCGCCGCAGCGTCGGCGGCCATCACGATCGGAAGATTGTCGATCGGCGCGTTGACGTGGAATTCCTTCCAGTTGCTCCAGACCATGCCATCGAAGGCTCGCACCCAGAGATCGTCGGAGCCTGAGCCGCTCTGGAACGATGTATTGGCGAGCTGTGCCGCGCTCACATCGATGGCCTGGCCCGCCGGCTGTACGGCTCCGGCCACGACAAAATGCCCGCTGGCGGGATCGGTCGTCGAGTCCCAGAACTGATAGTTGGTGATCGTATCGTTGTCGGGATCGCTGGCCGTGAACAGGTTTGACGCGGCGATGTCCTGACCATGCGTGGCGGTCATGTCCGACGCGCTGACCACCGGAGCATGGTCGACCGGCGCGTTCACGTGGAATTCTTTCCAGGCTCCCCATGTGATGCCGTCATTGGCTCGCGCCCACAGGTCATCCGAACCGGAGCCCGACTGGAACGAGGTGTTCGTCAACTGAGAGGGTGAAACATCGATCGCGATGTTGGCCGCCTGCGCCACTCCGCCGAGCACCCAGTGACCGCTGGCGGGATCGCTCGTTGAATCCCAAACCTGATAGGCGGTGATCGTGTCGCCGTCGCTGTCGGTCGCGCTGAAGAGGCTGGATGCGGCGATATCCTGGCCGTGGGTCGCGGAAAAGTCGGTCGCGCTGACCACCGGCGCATGATCCGGACCCGGTGTGACCGTGAACGGGACCCATGCGCCCCACAGCGTTCCATCGTAAGCCCTGGCCCAAAGCTGGTCCGAAGCCGAGCCAAACCGGTAGCTGGTCTGGGCAAGCTGCGCCGCAGTGATGTCGATTTCCGCATTGGTGGCCTGAACGGCGCCGTTCACCACCCATGCGCCGTTGCCGTTGCTGTCCCAGAGTGCGTACTGGGTGATCGGATCGCTATCCGGGTCGGAGGCGCTGAACAGGCTCGAAGCCGCAATCGAAGTCTGCCCGTGTGCTGCCGTGAAGCTGGAAGCCGAAACAACGGGAGGATGATCCACGCTTGGCGTCGCCGTGAACGGGACCCAGGCTCCCCAGAGGTATCCATCATAGGCCCGGACCCAGAGCGTGTCCGGGGCTGTTCCGAACACATAGCTCACTTGCGAGAGGTTGGCGGCCGGGACGTCAATCTCGGCGTTGGTGGCTTGCGCGACACCGCCGATCGCCCAGTGGCCGTGGCCCTCCGTGTCCCAGAATGCGTATTGAGTGATCGTGTCGCCGTCCGCGTCGCTGGCCGTGAACAGGGCCGATTCACTTGCCGACAGCTGCGCATGCCCGGCGGTCACGTTTGCTGCCGTGACCACGGGTGCGTGATCGGACGGCGAGACCACGAAGGATTTCCAGTCGCTCCACAAATAGCCGTCGAAGGCTCTCACCCACAATGTATCCGAGCCGGGTCCGGCCTGGTAACTCGCCTGAGCCAGCTGCGACGCGGTGATGTCGATCTCGGTGTTGGTGCCCTGGGCTACGCCTCCCACCGTCCAGAAACCGTGGCCGTTGGTGTCCCAGAAGGAATATTCGGTGATGGAATCGCCGGTGGCCATGTTCACCGAGAACAGCGACGAGGCCGCGAAAACCTGATTTCGGCCCGCGGTCTGATCGCTGACAGTGACGACGGGCGTGGTCCGGATGCTGTATCCGAGATCCTTCAGAACTCCGATGTCCAGGTTGGAGATCGCGTACTGGTAATTGGGGTAGAAAACGATCCCGTTCATCAAGTCCAGCGTGAGCGGGTCCTTGACGGTCGACGGGGTGGCGTAGAGGTCGGATTGCTGGTTCCCGAAATGATAGTAGTTCTGGGTGGTGCTGTTTGTGGTCAGCGGCACCGGGCCGCCATAGGCGGCCTCGGCATTCGCGCCGACAAAGTACGCGCCCATGGCGGTCTTTTGAATCAGGTTGTCGAACGTCGATTCGTAGGCGCCGGCAAGCTGGCCGCTCTGGTTGTACCAGCCCGTCATGCCGAAGCCGTGCACGAGCTCATGCAGGAAAACGTCGATCGGATTGATCACGTTTCCAGGCACCTGACTGGCGTAGGTCAGGCCATAATCCATGTCGATGTACTGGAAGTAGCCGGGATCGACGTTGATGGTGATGTCGCTTGTCGTGCCGGCGACATGCTGCCCGGTGGTCAGCTCGTACTGGCTTGACGGCTCGTACACCGCGAGCCCGCCGTTTGATCCGACATAGTAGCTCGAGGTCGGCCCGCCATCGGCACGGCCGACGCTGGTGGGCAGGATGTTGAGTTGCACCACCAGGGTGCCAATGCCCAGGACATAGCGCTGCCAGACATTGAGGGCCTGCTCGACATCGTAAACAAGAGAGGCGTCGGCAGACGCGCCGGCGTTCGATGAATCATTCAATGTTACGGAATAATTCCAAGGCATCTTGGTCGGGCTTTCAATCTATGGTAGCGTACCAATAATAAGCGCTATTCATGCTGACCAGTCACGGGCTAGTCAACCGAGCCCAAGGCGCCGGCCCCGGACAAGGCGCTACGTGAGACTGTTCATTGATGTCCAGCGCCTCCGGTGGGATTGGCTTGGGGCATGGGATGGAGCCCGGCGCCGGACTCGCATGCTGCAAGATCAGAATGGCATTTATGTGCCGTGAGGCCGATGCGATCGCCCTTGTGAGCTCGCTGGCAGCCATGCCAAGGCCACACCAAGCGCGCCGCGGTCCGTAAGACTACGGAGCTTAGGTCGGCTGCGAGCGGTTCCGACGAGGGACTCCGGGATCGGCATGATGTTGTTCGTGAATTCGGCTCGTTCGCTTACAAGGCCAATTGCATCCCGCAGGAGAGACATAGTACTCTGGGCGTCATATTCATCTGCTGCTCTATCGGTTCGTTGCGAATAGTCGGTTTGCGCTGACGACGAGGTCGAAGGAGCGGGGACGGGGGCGCGCTCACGACAGTGTCGGTTCGCGTTCGACGGCAGTCATTTTTAGCTACTGAGCAGATTAAATCGCGAGATGATTGAAACGCGGAGCGGTACGGCAGCAGATAGCGGGATAGTTGCGCTCGCGATGCTGCTGCGTTTTCACGGCATCCCGGCCGATGTCGACCAGATTCGTCACCAGTTCGGCCATGGACCCTTCGGAACGTCGGAGATGCTGCGCTACGCGCGCTCGACCGGCGTCAAGGCCCGGGAGGTGACGACCAACTGGTTAAGGCTCGAGAAGGCCCCGCTTCCTGCCATCGCGCTGTTGCGCGACGGGGGTCATTTGATCCTTGCCAAGGTGGGCGCCGACAAGATCCTCGTTCAATCGCCGCTGTCAGAGCGCCCGGAGTTGATCACGCGCGCCGATCTGGAAGCGATGTGGTCAGGCCGGATGATCCTGGTCAGTCGCCGGGCGGGACTGGTCAATCTTGCACGCCGCTTCGACCTGTCATGGTTTCTGGGCGCGATCCACAAGTATCGCTACCATTTCGTGGAGGTGTTGATCGCCTCCTTTTTCCTGCAGCTGTTCGCGCTGGTGTCGCCGCTGTTCTTTCAGGTGGTGATCGACAAGGTCCTGGTCAATCACACGCTCAGCACGCTCGATGTGCTCGTCGTCGGATTGATCGGCATCGCGGTGTTCGAGACGGCCCTTGCGATATTGAGGACCTATCTGTTCTCCCACGTGACGAACAGGATCGATGTCGAACTGGGAGCCCGGTTGTTTCGGCACCTCATCGGGCTGCCCATTGCCTACTTCCAGGCTCGCCGGGTCGGCGACTCGGTTGCGCGGGTCCGAGAGCTCGAGAACATCCGCAACTTCCTGACCGGCTCCGCCCTGACGGTCGTGATCGACCTGTTTTTTACGGTCGTTTTCATCGCGGTGATGTTCGTCTACTCGCCGATCCTGACCTGGATCGTGCTCGGATCCTTCCCGCTCTATGTCGGCATCTCGGCTGGCGCGACGCCGATGTTCCGTCAGCGGCTCGACACCAAATTCGAGCGCGGGGCCGAGAACCAGGCGTTTCTCGTCGAGAGCGTGACCGGGGTCGAGACCATCAAGGCGATGGCGCTCGAACCGCAGATGCAGCGCCGCTGGGAGGAGCAGCTTGCCGAATACGTTGCGGCCAGCTTCCGCGTGCTCAGCCTCGCCAATGTTGCGAGTCAATCGGTCCAGTTCGTGAGCAAGCTCGTCACCGCGGTGATCCTTTACGCCGGCGCCAAGCTGGTGATCGACGGCAGCCTCACGGTCGGCGAGCTGATCGCCTTCAACATGTTCTCGTCACGCGTCAGCGCGCCGGTGCTGAGGCTGGCCCAGCTCTGGCAGGACTTCCATCAGGCCAGGCTCTCGGTCGCGCGGCTCGGCGACATCCTGAATACGCCGGCGGAACAGACCTTCAACCCCGGCCGCGCCGTGCCGCCGCCCATCAAGGGGCAGGTCACGCTTGAACACGTGTCCTTCCGATACCGGGTCGATGGACCCGAAGTGCTGCACGAGATCAACATCAACATTCCCGCCGGCCAGGTCGTCGGCATCGTCGGCCCGTCGGGGTCGGGCAAGAGCACCTTCACGAAGCTGGTTCAGCGCCTTTACGTCCCGGAGAAGGGCAGGGTCCTTGTCGACGGCGTCGACCTTGCAATGGTCGATCCGGCGTGGCTGCGCCGCCAGGTCGGCGTCGTGCTGCAGGAAAACGTGCTGTTCAATCGCAGCGTACGCGAAAACATCGCGCTCGCCGATCCGGCCGCTCCGATGCAGCAGGTGATCGCCGCGGCTCAGCTTGCGGGAGCCCATGAATTCATTCTCGAGCTGCCGGAAGGTTACGACACCGTCGTGGGCGAGCGCGGCTCAAGTCTGTCGGGAGGCCAGCGGCAGCGCATCGCGATCGCGCGGGCCCTGATCACCGATCCGCGCATCCTGATCTTCGATGAAGCGACCAGTTCGCTGGACTATGAAAGCGAAAGGGTCATTCAGGACAATATGAGCCGGATCGTGAAGGGACGAACGGTCTTTGTCATTGCGCATCGGCTATCCGCCGTCCGGCGTACCGATCGAATCATCACCATCGATCGCGGCCGGCTGGTTGAGCAGGGGTCCCACGAGGAGCTGCTCAGCTCGGGCGGAAGATACGCGTCGTTGTACCGGTTGCAGGCGGGGATCCATGAAGTCGGCTCGTGAAGCGCTTGCGACCGGGCGCAAAACGCGGGACGAACTGGCCTTCCTGCCGGCCGCCCTCGAAATCGTCGAGACGCCGCCATCTCCGACCGCCAGGCTGACGGCCGTCTTGCTTGCCGCCCTGTTCTGTTGCGCCGTGGCCTGGGCCGGCCTCGGCAAGATCGATATCGTTGCCTCCGCCCCCGGAAAGATCGTGCCGGGTGACCGCGTGAAGCTGGTCCAGCCGCTCGAGATCGGGGTGGTGCGGGCCATTCACGTCCGCGACGGCCAGACCGTCAAGGCCGGCGAGATTCTGATCGAGCTGGATCCGACCAGCAATCAGGCGGAGCTTCTGCACCTGAAGAACGATTTGCTCGCGTCATTGCTGGACATTGCCCGCACGCGCTCTGCGCTCGACGGCAACACCAGCGCGCTCGACGGTGCGCCGGAGGACACGCCACCTGCCTTGGTTCAGATGCATCTGGAGTATCTGCGCAGTCAGGATTCCGAGCAGCGCGCCAAATTGTCCGAGCTGGATCGGCAGCGGGTGCAGAAGGTGGCGGAGACCAAGACGATCGACGCCAGCATCGCCAAGATTGAAGCCTTGCTGCCGGTGCTGCAGGAGCGCGTCAACGTTCGCAAGTACCTGGCGGACCGGGAGTACGGTTCAAAGCTGCAATATTTGCAGGAGCTTCAGGAGCTCGTCGGGATGCAGCAGGACATCCTGGTGCAGCGGAGCAAGCTCGAGGAGGCCAATGCGGCCGTCGCCGCACTCGGTGAGACGCGCGCCAAGCTGATCTCGGAATACCGGCACCGCCTGTATGACGATCTGGCCAAGGCGACCCAGAAGGCCGGCAGCCTCAAGGACGAGGTGTCCAAAGCCGAGCACAAGACCAACCTCCAAAAACTTGCGGCACCGATCGACGGCGTGGTGCAGCAATTGGCCGTGCACACCGTCGGCGGTGTCGTCACGCCCGCCCAGACGCTCGCGGTCGTCGTACCTAGCGACAGCCTGTTTGAAATCGAAGCGATGGTTTCCAATCGCGATATCGGCTTCGTGCACCCGGGGCAGGATGCCGAAATCAAGGTCGATACCTTCAACTTCACGCGCTACGGCCTGCTGCACGGCAAGATCGTCAGCGTCTCGCCCGACTCAGTCTCGCGCGACAAGACGCGGGATTCCGCGCGCGAGCCCAATGGCGGCGCGCCGGAGGAGAGCAGCGAGCCGAAGGGGCAGGGGCCGGTGTATATCGCGCACGTCTCGATCGACCGGACCAAGATGGTCGTCGACGACAAGGAGATCAGTCTTTCGCCGGGAATGACCGTCACCGTCGAAATCAGGACGGGCGCCCGCAGCATCATGAGCTATTTGCTGTCGCCGATCGTGCGCTACCGGCAGGATGCTCTCCGCGAGCGGTGACGAAGCCCGACGGTTCAGGCCGTCACGACGTGGTCCGGGATTCCACGTGGCTCAGGCTTGGATCGGATTCATGGATCGCAAGGCAGTTTTGCCCGGCGTCGTATGTCCGGTATCCATGATCGTTCAGCTTGCGAACCAGCGCGGCCTTGTCGGTCTTGATGAATTCCGCATGGATGATCGGGTGATGCTGCCGGATCGTGGCGCTGGCGCCCTCCAGCACCTTCAACTCCATCCCCTCGACGTCGATCTTGATCAGGTCGCAGCGGCCCAGATTCAGCGAGTCCAGCGTGACCATTGTCGTTTCGGAGCCGTTGGCCTCTGAATAGTCGATCTTCTGGCCGATCTGCTCGGTGGCCGAGCGTTGCGTCACCTCCAGGCTGCCGAAGCTGGCGGGCTCCTGATGACTGAGGGTCGGCACCCAGGTTTTCCCGGTTTCCGACGAAATGACCGCGTGCATCGCCCTCGCGTTGAAGCAGTTGTTGATGGCGATGTTGCCGGCAAGCGCGTAGTAGACCCGTTCCTGCGCCTCGATCGCAATGACGGAACCCCAGCCGTCCATGTGCTTGGACCATTCGATGGTGTGAACGCCGATGTTCGCCCCGCAGTCAATCGCGACCACGCCATCGCCGCGGTAGGTCCTTCGCAGCACAAGAAGCCCCTTCGTCAGCTCGATTTCAGTGGCGTCGAACGTGCCGTGCTCGAGAATCTGAATCCCGACTCCAAAAATGTGGCCGCCCGCCGTGTGGTAGTCCAGCCGGTTGACGATCAGCGGACCATGCGTCGACGCTGCGATCACAAACGGGATCTTGCTGGGATTACGGCTCATCGTTGTATGTTTCTTTGTGTCTGCCGTTCGGGAACGGCTGCGTGGGGTGCTCGCTAAGGTTTTCGTCCATTGACGCGGTTGTCAATCTCGCTTACCTTCCGTGCACTTTTTAAGAGGCTGTTTATTTCAGGGCAGGGGATATTTCGTGAATGCCATTGCCGTTGTTGCGCCGGCGATCGGGCTGAAGCGTTCGATTGACGATGTCACCGATCAACCCAAGATAATCGTTGATCGTTCCGATGTCACACCACCAGTCAAGTCGGAGGTTGTAGCGTCGAATGCCGACGCTCCGAAGCCGGCATATCCTGCGGCCGCCGAACTGCCGACAGAACTGGGTCCGAAGGGACTGCGATTCGACTTCAACGACGGTGCGCGAATTGTTTGCCCGCATGGCGAGCAAACCTGGAAGGTAAGGATTCGCGATCTCGACACCGGCAACGTGCTGTTCGAAACGGAATTCGCCGGCGGCTATGTCAACAGCAGCAAGCGCTATTATGTTCGTTTCGGAATCGAGGTTTCCCAGCAGGGCGAAACCATCCTCGACCATGAATACTCGGCGAAAGATCGCGAGGTACTGATCCAGTTTCCGGTCGGGACGCTCGGCGATACGATGGGATGGTTTCCCTATGCCGTGAAGTTCAAGGACAAGCACGGCTGCAAGCTGAGCTGCGCCATGGGGGCGCCGCTGATCGAGCTGTTCCGCGACGCGTATCCGGACATCGAGTTCATCACCCACGAAGAGGTGAAGCCCAACCGATATTACGCGACCTACAGAATTGGCCTGTTTTTCGACGACAAGGATTGCGTCTATCAGCCGACCGATTTCCGTCATGTCGGGCTGCATCGGACCGCGGGCTATATTCTGGGTGTCGATCCGGCCGAGCAGCCCCCGCGCATCGTCATCAAGGACGATCAAAGGCCGATTGCCGAACCTTATGTCTGCATCGCGGTTCAGAGCACCACGCAAAGCAAATATTGGAACAACCCGCATGGCTGGCGCGAGATCGTCAATTTCCTGAAGGCGGCCGGCTACCGGGTGGTCTGCATCGATCAGAAGGCCACTCACGGCACCCAGTTGATCTGGAATCACATTCCGAATGGTGCCGAAGATCAGACCGGCGATAAGCCGCTCGCCGAGCGATTTCGTTACCTGAAACACGCGGACTTTTTCATCGGTCTGTCGAGCGGCCTGTCGTGGCTTGCGTGGGCCTCGGGGACGCCGGTCGTCATGATCAGCGGGTTCACCCATCCGACCAACGAGTTCGAAACGCCATACCGCATCGTCAATTTTCACGCGTGCAACAGTTGCTGGAACGATCCGCGGGTGCGTTTCGACCACAAGGATTTTCTGTGGTGCCCGCGGCATGCCAATTCGCCCCGGCAATTCGAATGCACGCGGCTGATCACGGCCGATCACGTCAAGCAGATTATTCAGCGCATACCGGGATTTCCGGTCGGCGCCAAGGTGTAGCGCGTAGACGACGTCGATGCCCGACTACGCGGCATCGACGACCGAACCCGACAAATGAATTTTATTCTGGCCCAGGGGCAGAGCCATGCAGACGATTTCCGGCGGCGTGACCGTTACCGTATCTTCTGGCACCGAAACCGGCGACACCGTCCTGAATGGCGGCACGCTGATCGTCGATCCCGGCGCCAGCGCCGTTGGCACGCAATTGAGCGGCGGCTTCTTATTCGACTCCGGGACCACGACCGGCACGACGGTCTACACTGGTGGCCAGGAGCAGGTGGACTCCGGCGGCGTTGCTTCCGGCACGACGATTTCCGCAGGCGGTGCCGAGACCGTCCTGAGCGGTGGTACGCTCGTCAGCGGCGTGGTCGACGCCGGCGGCTTCCTGGCGCTGGGAATTAACCCCGGCAACGGCTCGGCCAGTCTCGCCGGCGGGACCGCAAGCGGCACGATCGTGTCGGGTGGCGGTGTCAGCATCCAGTCGGGGGGGCTGGCGGTCTCGACGACCGTCACCGGCGGCGCAGGCTCCTTCGGCAACGTCTCGATTTCCGCGGGTGGCTCGGCGACGAACACGACGATCGGGATTTCCGGCGGCCTGAACATTTCGAGTGGCGGCAGCGCCACCGGAACGACGTTGTCCGGCGGCTACGAGGTGATTTCGAACGGTGGTGTCGACAGCGGCGCCACGATTCTGTCCGGCGGCAGCCAGAACATCTCGAGCGGCGGTCTCAGCGTTTCAGCCACAATCTCTGGCGCCAACAGTTCCGGGTTCTTGGCCGCCCAATTCGTGTCGAACGGCGGCATCGCGAGCGGCACGACCGTCGGCAGCAATGGCTTGCTGGACATCGCGGGCGGCGGCACGGTGATCGGCGAGACCGTGCTGAGCGGCGGTCGCGTCACGCTCGAAAGCGGCGCGTTGTTCACTGTTTCAGCGGGCCAGACGCTGCACGATGTCTTCGTCAAGTCGGGTGCTCTCGAAACCATCGCCTCCGGCGGTATCGAGACCGCGCTCGGTAGCAGCAGCAACAACGTCGACAACGGGCAAGTCAACGTGCTGTCGGGCGGCACGCTCGACCATATGGCCGTCAACAACGGCGCCATCCTCGGCGTCGCCGGCACCGTCACGAGCAATCTCTTCGTTGCCAGTGGTGGCGTGGTCAACGTCTTGTCGGGGGGCCTTATCACCGGCAGCGGCGGCGGCAGCGGCGGCCTTTTCACCGGCGACAGCGGCACCATCAACGTGATGTCCGGCGGCCAGGCCGACCATGTCGTCGTCAAGTCCGGCGGAGTGCTGAACGTCTACGGCACGACGCTGAGCAATGTCGGCATTTCGGCCGGTGCGGTCGAGACCGTCTACTCGGGCGGCCTGATCAGCGGCACGTCCGGTTCCGGCACGGGCGTATCGGCCGGCGCCACCTTGAACATCCTTGCCGGCGGCTCGGCCGCCTTCTTCGCCGTTTCGAGCGGCGGCACCGCGAATATCGCCGGCACCGTGCTCCGCAATCAGGCGGTCTATACCGGCGGCGTCGAGAATGTCTTTTCGGGTGGCGTCGTCACCGGCTCCAGCGGCAGCGGCACCAACATTGCTGGCGGCACCATCAACGTGGCGTCGGGCGCAGAGCTCGATCACGCTGCGCTGGTCTCCGGTGGCGTACTCAACATCAATTCCGGAGCGACGGCACACAATCTGACGTTCTCCGGATTGGGCACGCTCAATGTGGCGGGCACCATCACGTCCAGCGCCACCGTCGTTTCGGGCGGCATCGAGAATGTGCTGTCAGGCGGCATCGACATCGGCACCACGGTATCCAGCGGCGGCCAGCAGAACGTCTACGCCCATGGCATGACGTCGAACACGCAGATCCTGTCCGGCGGCGTCGTCACGATTTCCGGCGCGGGCACGGTCGACTTGAGCGGTGGAGCGACCGAGTCGGGGTCGGTGATTTTTGCCGGCGCAGGGGGCAAGCTCGAAATCGACGGCACGGCCATGCCCGGCACCGTCATCTCCGGATTCGGCATCGGGGATACGATCAATCTCACCGGTGAGAGTGCCGCAAACATCACCGGCATCACCCTGAGTGCCGGCAATGTTCTGGCGGTCGCGACCAGCGACCATGGAACGCTCAACCTGCAGCTTTCGCCCGGCGACACGTTCAGCGGCACGTTCAGCAGCGCCACCGACGGCGCGGGGACGGACATCACCTTCATCGATAGCTCGGCCATCAAGGTCAGCGCCGGCCAGACCTCCAGCGGCCTCGTGATCAGTGCGGGGCAGACGCTCGACGTTCTCTCGGGCGGCGCGGCGATCGGCACCGTGCTGAGCGGCGGCACGGAGAACGTGTTCGGTACCGAGCAGGGCACGACCGTCAGCAGTGGCGGCCAGCTCAACATCGACATCGGCGGCGTCGCGCATGACTTGACCGTGTCGAGCGGCGGCACGCTCAACGTTGCGGGATCGATCACCAGCAACACGTTCCTGTTCTCCGGCGCCACCGAGAACGTCCTTGCCGGCGGCAACGCCAACGGCGTCACCGGTTCGGGCACCAGGGTTTCCGGCGGCACGCTCAACGTTCTGGTCGGCGCTACGCTCGGGCATTCCACGGTCTACGCGGGCGGCACGCTCAACGTGTCCTCGGGCGGTGCGGCGTCCTTCCTCGCCGTGTCTTCGGGCGGCACAATGAACGTCGCCGGAACGGTGACAAGCCAGGTTGCGGTCTATTCGAGCGGTCTCGTCGTGATCTCTTCGGGCGGCGTCGAGACGGGCGCACCCGGCAGCGGGACGGGTATCTCGGGCGGTACAGTCAGCGTGACCGCGGGCGGCCAGTTCTCCTTCTTTACGATCAACAGTGGCGGTCTCGTCGCGGTCGACAATGGCGCGACGATCCACGACCTCAGCGTCAGCAGCGGCGGCATCCTCAACCTCGCAGGTTCTCAGACCAGCAACGCGTCGATCTACTCTGGGGGCACGGAGAACATATCCTCAGGCGGCAACGCGCAGAGCTTCGCTGTGTCGGGAGGCACGCTGAACGTGCTTTCTGGCGGCAATGCGCAGTCCTTTACGCTGTCGGGAGGGACGCTCAACGTTTCCTCCGGAGGCCTGTCCGAGTTCTTTGCCTTGTCGTCCGGAGCCTCGGCCGCGATCGCAGCCGGCGCCACGGTTCACGATGTGACCGTATCGAGCGGCGCAACGCTCGGCCTTCTCGGTACGGCCACGAGCAACGTGTTCGTTACGGGCGGCGGCGCGCTGAACGTCTCTGCCGGCGGCGCCATCAGCGGATCGATCAATCCGTCCGGTTTCTTCACGGTCAACGTCAACGGCACCGTGAATGCCTCCTCAGGCGCCGCTGTCGGCGATGTTACCGTCAATAGCGGTGGCAACCTGAACCTGCAGGCCGGCGCATCGGCGCATGACGTTAACGTGAACAACGGTGGCCGGCTCAATCTCGCGGGAAGCACGACCAGTAACATCAACGTCTTCTACAGCGGCCTGGAAACCGTTTCGTCCGGAGGCGTGGCGAGCGGCACCAATGTCAACGGCGGTGAGCTCGACGTTCTCTCCGGTGGTGTGGCAAACGCCACGACCGTCAATGGCGGTCTGCTGAAATTGTACTCAGGCGGGTCGCTAAGTGGCGTCTCGGTCAACAATTTCGGCGCCGTTGAACTCGTCAGCGGAGCGTCCGTTTCGCAGCTTACCAACACGACGTTCGGTGGCGGCACCAACCTCGAGGTGGGCCCTGGCGCTGTCGTGAGCGGCTATCCGGTGAGTACTGGCCTGATCCTCGACGTGCTGTCGGGCGGCCTGACCTCCGCCATCACCCTTACGGCCAATGGGATGGAGAGCGTGCTGTCGGGCGGCACGGCCTTGGGCACCGTTGTTGGCAATGCCGGCTTCATGCAACTCGGCGTTCCGCCGTACCAGGGGCAGGGTGGTGCGGCCGGCGGAACGGCGAGCAACACGACGGTGTCGGGCGGTCAGCTCAGCGTGAACTCCGGTGGCCTCGCGGTGTCCACCACGATTGCCGGCGGCGGCGCGCAAGTTACCTCGGGCGGTGTAGCGTCCGCAACGACGATCTCCAACTCCGGTGGCATGACCGTGCTGAGCGGCGGCACGGCGGCCAACACGACGGTGCTGAGCGGCGGCTTCTTCCAGATCGGCCAGGGACCGTTCAACGGCATTCTCGGATCGGCCGGTGGCAGCGCGACGGGCACGATCTTGTCCGGCGGATTCGAGGCTGTCTCCAGAGGTGGCGTCGATTCCGGCGCCACGATTCTGTCTGGCGGCAACCAGAATGTCTCGGCGGGCGGCCTCAGTATTGGAGCCAAGGTCTCCAGCGGCGGTTTCCTGACAGCCGCGAATCTCGGCGCGACGTCGAACACGCAAATATCGTCGGGCGGCGTGGTCACGATCTCGGCCGGTGGCATCGTCGATCTGAACGGCGGATCGACCGAAAGCGGGACGGTGATCTTCTCCGGCGCCGGCGGCAAGCTCGAGATCGACGGGATATCGATGCCGACCACGGTCGTCAACGGCCTTGCCATCGGAGACACCATCGATCTGACCGGCGTCAGCATGTCGGAGATCACCAGTGTCGGCCTCGGCGCCGGCAACGTGCTGACGATCGCGACCAACGATCACGGCACGCTCAGCATTCAACTCGATCCGGGCCAGAGCTTTGCCAACCAGTTTGGCAGCAGCGCGGACGGCAGCGGCACCGACATCTACCTTGTCAGCAACGGTGCCGGCAATATCACCGTGAGCAACGGCCAGACCAGCTCGGGTCTGGTGATCAGCAACGGTCAGACGCTGATGGTGCAGACCGGCGGCACGGTGAACAACACCGTCATTCACGGCGGCCTCGAGATCGACAGTGGCACGGCGATCAGCACCATCGTCTCGGCCGGCTCCGAGGTGGTCTATTCCGGCGGCGTGACGTCGAACGCGACCGTGGAGACGGGCGGCGGCATACATATTTCCGGCGGCAGTGCCGTCAGCGTAACCGTCGCCGCCGCCGGCTACATGGAAATGGACGGCGGAAGTGCAACCGGCACCACGATTCTGTCCGGCGGCTATGAAGCCGTAAAGAGCGGCGGCGTCGAATCCGGCGCCGTGATCCTGGCTGGCAACGAATCCATTTCAGCGGGCGGCGTCAGCATTTCCGCGCAGATCGCGGGATCCAACAACAGCAGCTATGGCGTATTGACGGTTTCCTCCGGCGGAGCGGCTTCGCAAACTCAGGTTGGCAGCTTCGGCGGCCTTACCGTGCTCAGCGGCGGCACGGCAACGGGTACCGTCGTGTCCAGCCAGGGATTCCTCGACCTCGGTCTGACGCCCTTTGGCAGCAATGCCGGCTCGGCCGGTGGCAGCGCCACGGGAACGATTCTGTCCGGCGGCTACGAGTCCATCATAAGCGGCGGCGTGGACACCGGCGCCCAGATTCTAGCCGGCGCCAACCAGAACGTCCTTGCCGGAGGCGAAAGCATCTCAGCGACTGTGTCCGGCATGAACGCTCCCGGACTGTTGGCGATATTGACGGTCTCGGGCGGCGTTGCCCTCGATCCGACGATCGGAAGCGGCGGCCAATTGGCGATTTTCGCCGGTGGTACCGTTTCGGGCGAAAACATTCTCAGCGGCGGGGCCATCTTCGTCGGCAGCGGCGGCACCTACACCGTGTCCTCCAGCGCCCTTCCGGGGCACGACATATCTGTTTCAAGCGGCGGTTTGCTGATCGTGGACGGCACGACGCTCAGCCATGTCTTCATCGGTTCCGGCGGGACCGAGACCGTTTCCTCTGGCGGCTATGCAACAGGCAACGCCAGCAATTTCACCGGCGATACCGGCACGATCAATATTCTGTCCGGTGGCAAGGCCGACCATATCCTGGTCAGCGGCGGCGGTGTCCTGAACGTCATGTCGGGCGCGCTGATCAGCGGCGGCACCGGTAACGGGACAGGTGTGTCCGCCGGCGGCGTGGTGAATATCTCGGCCGGCGGCTCGGCTGCCAATATCGGCGTGTCGAGCGGAGCGATCGTCAACATTGCCGGCACGATGCTCCACAATATGGGCGTCTATGGCGGCGGTACCGCGAACGTCTTGTCCGGCGGCGTCGTCACCGGCTTCACTGGCAGCGGTACGGGCATTTCGGGCGGCACGGTCAACGTCAGTTCGGGTGGCGAGTTCGACCATGCCGCGCTGCTTTCCGGTGGCGTGCTCAACATTTCTGCCGGGGCTTCGGCACACAACCTGACCTTCTCCGGATCCGGTACGCTCAATGTGGCTGGTACGACCACATCCAACGTCACGGTTGTATCTGGCGGCATTGAGAATGTGCTGTCCGGCGGTGTTGACATCGGTACGACCGTCTCCAGCGGCGGCACCGAGATCGTGTTTTCCCACGGCACCACGTCGAACACGCAAATCATGGCGGGTGGTGTACTCACGATTTCCGGCGGCACGGCCGATCTCGGCGGCGGCGCCGCGGAGGCCGGATCGGTGGTGTTTGTCGGCTCCAACGGCAAGCTCCAAATCGATGGCACGGCGATGCCGACCACGGTCATCTCCGGATTTGCCGTCACGGATACGATCGACCTGACGGGCGTGAGTATGTCGGAGATCACGAGCGTCGGTCTCGGCGCCGGCAATGTCCTGGATATCGTGACCAACGACCACGGCACGCTGACCATCCAGCTCAATCCAAGCCAGACCTTCAGCACGCAATTCGGCAGCGCCGCTGACGGCGTCGGCACCGATATCTACCTGGTCGCCAGCAGTGGCGGGACCAGCGGCAACATCGTTGTCAGCAATGGCCAGGTCAGCGCCGGTCTGGTGATCAGCGGTGGCCAGACCTTGACCGTGCAGTCGGGCGGCACCGCTCTGAACACTGTGCTTCAAGGCGGTATCGAGCTCGACAGCGGAGTGACGGTCAGCACGGTCGTGTCGAGTGGTGGTCAGTTGCAGGTCTCGTCCGGCGGCGATGCGACCAGCACGACGGTGTCGAATGGCGGCACAGCGACAGTGCTTTCGGGCGGCCTGGCCGACAACATGTTCATCTCCAGCGGCGGCACGCTCAATGTGCTTGGCACTGTCCAAAGCCAGACGACGGTGTTCGCTGGCGGCACCGAAAACGTCTCGTCAGGTGGTCTGATCTCCGGCGCAACGGGCTCCGGGACCGGCGTTTCCGCAGGCGGCGTGCTGAACGTTCTCGCTGGTGGTTCGGCCGCCCATGTCGGCGTGTCGAGCGGCGGCACGTTCAACGTTTTCGGCAACGTACTGAGCAACACCGCCATCTACGGCGGCGGCGTCGAAAACGTCCTGTCGGGCGGGTCGATCTCCGGAGCGAGCGGATCCGGTACCGGCGTTTCGGGCGGCACGCTGAACCTGTCGGCTGGCGGCTCGGCGTCCTATGTCGGCGTATCGAGCGGCGGTGTCTTCAACGTCGCCGGTACGGTGCTCAGCTCTGTCGCCGTGTACAGCGGCGGCGTCGAGAACGTGTTGTCGGGCGGCGTGGTCCAGGGGGTGTCCGGAGGCTTCGGCACCGCGATCTCCGGCGGCACGGTCAACGTGCGATCGGGCGCTACGGCGACTGCAATGTTCGTCTATGCCAGCGGTGCTCTGAACGACAGCGGCATCGTGACCAACCAGTTCGTGCTTAGCGGCGGCGTTGAAACTGTTTCGTCCGGTGGTGTCGCGTCGCAAGTGGCGGTTTCGGCCGGCGGTCTGCTCGACATTCTCGCCGGGGGCTCGGCGACTGGTATCGGCGATGCCGGGAGGGTCGTCGTCGAAGCCGGCGGCACCGCCGACCACATCATCGTTTCGTCCGGCGGCGTGCTCAGCGTCGGCGGCACCATCACCAGCAATACCGGCGTGTTGGCCGGCGGCATCGAGACTGTGCTGTCCGGCGGGCTCATCTCTGGTGCGGCCGGATCCGGAACGGGAATTTCGGGCGGCACGATCAACCTGCAGGCCGGCGGATCGGCCTTCTACGTCGGCGTTTCGAGCGGCGGCACGTTCAACGTATCCGGTTATGTGGGCGCCGGGTCGGTGTACAGCGGAGGCGTGGAGACCGTTTATTCGGGTGGACTGATCTCGGGTGGCGCTGGAATCGGAACGGGGGTCTCGGGCGGCGGCACACTGACGGTACTCGCGGGCGGCTCGGCCGCATGGGTGGGCGTTTCGAGTGGCGGCGTTTTCAACGTGTCCGGCACCTTCCTCAACAATGGGGGCGTCTATGCCGGCGGCGTGGAGAATGTTTTCTCGGGTGGTGTTGTCACCGGCGTGACAAGCTCGGGGACGGGCATATCCGGCGGCACGGTCAACGTATTTGGCGGCGGTGCGCTGGATCACGCGACGGTTTCCAGCGGTGGCTTTCTGAACATCTCCGCTGGCGGTACGGCGCATCACCTTACGGTGTCGAGCGGCGGCACCATGAACGTTGCAGGCACGACCACCAGCAACGTGGTGGTCACGGACAGCGGTGTCGAGACCGTGCTGTCCGGTGGGCTGATCTCCGGAACCTCCGGCTCGGGGACCGTCATTTCCTCCGGCGGCATCGTGAACCTTCAGGCCGGTGGCGCAGCGGCTTATCTGACCGTTTCGAGCGGCGGCACGTTCAATGTGTCGGGTACCGTGCTCCGAAACGTGGGCGTCTATGCCGGCGGTGTCGAGAATGTTTTCTCGGGTGGCGTCGTCACCGGCGCGCCTGGCTCCGGGACGGCCATATCGGGTGGTACCGTCAACGTATTTTCGGGCGGCGCGCTGGATCACTCGACGGTTTCGAGCGGCGGCGTGTTGAACATTTCTGCGGGCGCAACGGCGAACAGCATCGCGGTGTCGAGCGGCGGCATGTTCAACGTGGCCGGCGCGGTGACGAGCAATGTCGCGGTATTTGCCGGAGGTACTGAGGTTGTATCTTCCGGCGGCTCCACGGGGCCTGTCACGATCTCCGGCGGTACGGTCGAACTGCAGGCCGGTAGCGTCGCGAGCGGCGGCATCACCTTCAGCGGCTCCGGCGGCCAGCTCAAGATCGATGGCACCTCGTTGGCCGGCACGACCATCAGCAGCCTGGTGCTGGGCGACAGCATCGATCTGGCTGGCCTCAATTTCGTATCCGGCGGATCGGCGACCTTGCTGGCTGGCAACGTCCTGCATGTCACCGAGGGGGCTTCCTCCTTCGATCTGCAGCTTGATGCGACACCTGGCGTCCGGTTCGGCGTCAGCGCGGATTCCGGCACCGGCACGCTGGTCACGACGCGCGCCGATAACCCGCCGGTCACGACGGCGGCCAACGTGACCGCAGTCCTCGGTGAGAGCTCGGTGCTGGCCTCCGCTCTCTTCAACTTTACGGACGCCGATGGCGATGCCATCACCCAATTTGCGTTCTGGGACACGCAGGGCAACGGACACTGGGCTATCAACGGCGTCGCCCAGCCCACCAACGCGGAGATCGATGTTACCGCGGCGAACCTGTCGCAGGTGAGCTACGTGTTCGGTCCAAGCGGTTCGACCGATACGCTGTTCGTACGGGCCAATGACGGCACGGCCTGGGGCGGCTGGACTCAATTCACCGCAAAGGCGTTTGTCGATACGGCGCCGACCGTGATCGCCAGCAACGTCACTGCGTTGCATGGCCAAACGTCGATTGCGGCAACAGGCCTGTTCTCGGTGTCCGATCCGGATGTTGGGCAATCGATGACCCAGTTCGCGTTCTGGGACACCGGCGGCAACGGCCACTGGGTGGTGAATGGCATTACCCAGCTCCCCAACACCGAGATCGATGTGTCGGCGGCGAACCTGTCGCAGGTGAGCTATGTGTTCGGCCCGACAGGGTCGACGCCCGATACGCTTTACGTCAGAGCGAACGACGGAATGCTGTGGGGCGCCTGGACGCCGTTCACCGCAACACCGGGGCCTGACCAGGCTCCGGTCGTGACGGCGCAGAACGTGACGGCAACCCATGGAGAGGCATCGGCGCTCGCAACGACCCTGTTCTCGGTGACGGACGCCGACCACGACACCATGACCCAGTACGCGTTCTGGGACACCGGCGGCAACGGGCACTGGGTCGTCAACGGCGTGCCGCAGCAGGCCGGCGTCGAGATCGACGTGGCGGCGGCCAACCTGTCGCAGGTCAGCTACGTGTTCGGACCAACGGGGTCGACACCCGATACGCTGTATGTCAGGGCCAACGACGGCTACGTGTGGGGCGCCTGGACGGCGTTCACGGCCACACCGGGACCTGACCAGGCTCCGGTGGTGACGGCGCAGAACGTGACAGCAACCCATGGAGAGACGTCAGCGCTCGCAACGACCCTGTTCTCGGTGACGGACGGCGACCACGACACCATGACCCAGTATGCGTTCTGGGACACCGGCGGCAACGGGCACTGGGTCGTCAACGGCGTGCCGCAGCAGGCCGGCGTCGAGATCGATGTGGCGGCGGCGAACCTGTCCCAGGTGAGCTATGTGTTCGGACCAACGGGGTCGGCACCCGATACGCTGTATGTCAGGGCCAACGACGGCTACGTGTGGGGCGCCTGGACGGCGTTCACGGCCACACCGGGGCCTGACCGCGCGCCGATTGTCACGGCGCCGAACGTGACAGTCGTCGCAGGAGAGACGTCAGCGCCCGCCACGACCCTGTTCTCGGCCACGGACCCCGATGGCGACGCCATCACCCAGTACGCGTTCTGGGACACCGGTGGCAGCGGCCACTGGGTGGTGAATGGTGTCGCGCAGGCGGCCAACACCGAGATCGACGTGTCGGCGGCGAACCTGTCGCAGGTGAGCTACGTGTTCGGGCCGCCCGGCTCGGCGCCCGATACGCTGTACATCAGGGCCAACGATGGCTTCCTGTGGGGCGGCTGGACGGCGTTCACGGCCCCGCCGGGAACCGACCAAGCGCCGGTTGTGACGGCGCAGAACGTGACCGCGACCCATGGCGAGACGTCGGCGCTCGCCTCGAGCCTGTTCTCGGCCACGGATGCCGACAACAACCCCATCACCCAGTACGCGTTCTGGGACACCGGCGGCAGCGGCCACTGGGTGGTCAACGGCGTGGTGCAGCAGGCCGGCGTCGAGATCGATGTGTCGGCGGCGAACCTGTCGCAGGTGAGCTACGTGTTCGGGCCCGGCGGTACGCCGGCGGATACGCTGTACGTGCGAGCCAATGACGGCATGTTGTGGGGCGCCTGGACGGCGTTCACGGCAACACCGGGGCCTGACCACGCGCCGGTTGTGATCGCGCCGAACGTGACAGTCACCCCAGGAGAGACGACAACACTCGCCTCGAGCCTGTTCACGACCTCGGACGCCGACAACGACAGCATGACCCAGTTCGCGTTCTGGGACACCGGCGGCAGCGGCCACTGGGTGGTGAATGGTGTCGCGCAGGCGGCCAGCACCGAGATCGACGTCTCGGCGGCGAACCTGTCGCAGGTGAGCTACGTGTTCGGGCCGAGCGGGGCGCCGTCCGATACGCTGTACATCAGGGCCAACGATGGCTTCATGTGGGGCGGCTGGACGGCGTTCACGGCTCCATCGGGGTCCGACCATACGCCGGTTGTGACCGCGCAGAACGTCGCAGCGACCCATGGCGAGACATCGGCGCTCGCCTCGAGCCTGTTCTCGGCCACGGATGCCGACGGCAATGCCATCACCCAGTACGCGTTCTGGGACACCGGCGGCAACGGACACTGGGTCGTCAACGGCGTGGTGCAGCAGGCCGGCGTCGAGATCGATGTGTCGGCGGCGAACCTGTCGCAGGTCAGCTACGTGTTCGGGCCCACCGGCACCCCGCCCGACACGCTCTACGTCAGGGCCAACGATGGCCTGTTGTGGGGCAGCTGGACGGCGTTCACGGCAACGCCGGGGCCTGACCACGCTCCGGTCGTGACGGCGGCGAGCGCGAGCGGGATTCACGACCATTCGGTCGCGGCCTCGAGCCTGTTCACGGCGGCGGACGCCGACAACGACGCGATCACCCAGTATGCGTTCTGGGACACCGGCGGCAACGGCCACTTTGTTGTCAATGGTGTCACCCAGCAGGCCGGCGTCGAGATCGACGTGTCGGCGGCGAACCTGTCGCAGGTGAGCTACGTGTTCGGCCCCGGCGGTTCGCCGGCGGATCTGCTCTACGTGCGGGCCAATGACGGCATGATGTGGGGGAGTTGGACGGCGTTCTCGGCGACCGCAACCAACCAGGCGCCGACGGTGTCGGCCGCGAACGTGGTGACGGTCTCCGGGCAGACCTTCGCCGCATCGAGCCTGTTCAGCGCGACGGACGCGGATGGCGATACCATAACGAAATATGCGTTGTGGGATTCCAACACGAACGGGGCCTGGATCGTCAACAACGCAACGCAGAAGGCAAATACCGAGATCGACGTCACCGCGGCACAGCTTGCCACGACGACCTATCAGGCCGGCTCGGGCACCGATCAGCTCTGGATCCGGGCGTTTGACGGCACTGCGTGGGGGGCCTGGCAGTCCTTCAACGCGACTGGCGAGAGCTCCAGCAATGCCACCATCGCAGCGGGCGCTACCCTGGAATTGCCGGGGGCTTCGGGCGCCGCCGTGTCGTTCCAGGGCTCGACGGGAACGCTGAAGCTCGACAATTCCGCGAGCTTTAGCGGCACCGTCGCCGGCATGACGGGGTCGGATGCGATCGATTTCGCGAACATCAGCTTCACGAACGTTCACACCCCGACCTTCAGCGGAACCAGCACGAGCGGAACGCTCACGGTGACGGACGGCACCGTCACGGCGAGTATTGCGCTGCTGGGCAACTACATGGCCTCGACTTTCACGACCTCGAGCGATGGCCATGGCGGTACCCTGGTTGTCGATCCGCCGGCGACGCAGGTCAGCCAGCTGGCGCAACCGCAGCACGCGTGAGGACGCGAAGGATAGGCATGCGGGGCCGCCACTAGGTAGGTGGCTCCGCGTGTCGGCAGAGCCGAAAAGGCCCGCCTTCGGCGGGCCTTTTCCGTGTCATACCGTGCTTCCGGAGTTCGCACCGTGCCCCGCGGTTGCGGCACACTGTTCGATCATAGCGGCGAGCTGGCCGCCTCCGTCGCCACGTCGTCGGCATTCGGGTCGGCTGCGGCTGTCGCCCAGGCGAGCTCGACCAGGGTCACGATGCGCCGGCCGGCGCCGTCGAGCTGGCAGACGATCAGGCCCTGCTCCTCGATATAGGTCAGAAGATGCCGCGCGCGGCGCAGCGAGTGCGTGCCATAGGCGCGGGCGATCGCGGCATCGCTCGGGCAGGGCCAGCCTTCCTTCGCGGCGCGGGCGATCATCATGAAGACGCCTTGCATATCCTCGGGCAGGATCGCAGCGCGCAGCTGCACATCCTGCCAGGCATCGTCTTCCGCGATCTCGGTGCCGAGCCCGGCGCGGGCGCGCGTCAGCATGCGGCGGAAGTCGGTCAGCTCCGGTACCACGGCGCCGAGTCCCTCGATCCGGCAGCGCACCACGAACTCCTGATAGAGCACGCCGATGGCGCGGAAGCCGGCGTCGGGCTCGGCGAGAATGGCGCGCAGGATGCGATCCAGCCGCTCACGCCGCTCGGCCAGTTGCTCGGCGCTCGGCGGCGGTTCCGCAGTCTCGGGATCGATCTCAGGTGCCGTCGGCTTGGCGGCCATCAGCTGGCTGAGCAAGTCGGGTGCCGGCGCCCGGCGCGGCGGCCTGGCCGCCGTCTCGGGCGGCGGGGCTGCGAGGATGATGGCGCGTGCGTCTTCGAGTGCAGCTTCCGGCAGCGGCATCAAGCGCGGCGCCGCGTTGCGCGGCTGCGTGTCGGTTGGACCGATGCGCAGGCCCAGCGGACGGCGCGAGAGCGCAGGGCCCAGCGCCATGAACTGTCCGCGTTCGAGGTCGCGGAAGGCCTCCGCCTGCCGCCGCTCCATGCCGAGCAGGTCGGCGGCGCGCGCCATGTCGATATCGAGGAAGGTGCGGCCCATCAGGAAGTTGGACGCCTCGGCGGCCACGTTCTTGGCGAGCTTCGCCAGCCGCTGGGTCGCGATGATCCCGGCGAGCCCGCGCTTGCGGCCGCGACACATCAAATTGGTCATCGCGCCGAGCGACAGCTTGCGCGCCTCGTCGGACACTTCGCCTGCGACCGCCGGTGCAAATAGTTGCGCCTCGTCCACCACCACCAGCATCGGATACCAGTGGTCGCGGGGGACCTCGAACATTCCGCCGAGGAAGGCCGCAGCGCGCCGCATCTGGTTCTCGGCGTCGAGCCCCTCGAGATTGAGCACGGTGGAGACGCGATGAATGCGCACGCGTTCGCCGGCGACCTGCAAACTGCGCTCGGTGTGGTCCTCGGCGTCGATGACGAGGTGGCCGAACCGCTCGGCCAGGGTCACGAAGTCACCTTCGGGGTCGATGATGGTCTGCTGCACCCAGGGCGCGCTCTGCTCCAAAAGGCGCCGCAGCAGATGCGATTTGCCGGAACCCGAATTGCCCTGCACCAGCAGGCGCGTGGCCAATAGCTCCTCGAGGTCGATGGCCGCCGAAGCGCCGGCCGTCGTTTGTCCCATCTCGATCGCTACGGTCATGTCCCCGACTCAAATCGTCCTTGCGGAGACGCGGCTTAACAAGCCGATCGCGCCCCGTCGAGCGAGCCGCTTAACATCATCCCCAGGCACGGCCGGGACGTGGATGGCGTAAAGATTGCTCGGCGCAATGCACCGTGATTTCTGTGGTCGGCTTGCCGGAGCCGTTCAGACCGCGACCTTGATTCTGCGGTTCTGGCGGCCCTTGTTGTCGATCTTGACGATACGCGCGGGGCGGGACTGCCCGGTCGAGGCCAGATGGGTGCCGCCGCAGGCCTGCCGGTCGAGGCCGAGGATCTCGATGATCCGGACCAGGCCGTCGTCCCCGACCGGCGGCGCGACGGCCTTGCTGCGGAACAATCCGGGGATGGCTTGCGCCTCGGTATGCGCCATGAAGGCGGCGCTCACCGGAAGATCCTGCCGGATGATGTCGTTCAGCGGCGCCTCGAGCGCCCGCAGCGCTTCGTTGTCGGCGCCGGGCAGATCGAAGTCGACGCGGAAGCTGCCGTCGGCATTGAGTTGCGCCCCGGTCAGAAGCGCGCCGCCGAACCGCGTATAGACCAGTGCGTTGACGACATGGGCGAGCGTGTGCAGCTCGCACATCAACGCGCGAAAGGCCGGCTCGACCTCGAGCATGACCTTGCCGGAGATCAGGCTGTCGCCCGGGACCAAATGCCAGAGGCCGCGCTCATCGCGCGCGAGCCCGGTCACCGGCAGCTCGCCGCCGGACCATCTCAGAATCCCGCGGTCGGCGAGCTGTCCGCCGCCGCCTGGAAAGAACGGCGTGTGGTCGACCAGGATGGCGCCGGGCCGCGCGTCGCGCACGTCGGCTTCGAGTTGCAGGATGTCGGGATGGTCATGAGTAAAGGCGCGGGACATCGCGTCACCCTAGAGCGTTTTCGAAAGAAGTGGAGACCGGTTCTATTCGGCCGGCTTCGCGGCCATTGGCGCCTGCGCAGCCATCGGCGGCTTGGGCGCCTTGTCGACCTTCTTCGACCAGGAGCGGTAATAGGCGAGCAGCGTCATCAGCACGATGCCGACAAAGCTCACCACGATCTGCATCCAGAGGCTGCCGGAGACCTCGACCAGCACCACGTGCGCGATGACCGCGAGGAAGACGCCGGTGCAGAACACCTCGAGCGACTGCTGGCCGCATTTGATGATCGGCTGGAACACCGGCCATTCATATCCGGGCCATTCGCGCGGCAGGAAGCGCGTGACGAAGAAGGCGAGCACGACGAAGTGCAGCACGCGATACGGCGCGAGGTTGGTCTTGTCGTTCGGATTGAACGCGTCATAGAGCCAGGCCGGCATCGCCTGGCCCAGCTCCGGGAAGCGGCCTGCCAGTGTCATGACCAGCGCGAACAGCAGATAGGCGCCGCCGAGCCACAGGAAGGCGCGCGAGCGGATGAAATTGATCGATTCGCTGGCGCCGCCGAGCGCGAACCAGCCGCCGAATACGAACAGGAACTGCCAGCAGAACGGATTGAAATACCATGAGCCGCCCGGATAGGCCGGCAGGTTCCAGCCGAACTGGCGTGCGGCGAGATAGAGCAGGAACGAGGCCAGCAGCGTCAGATTGAGCTTCCGCAGCATCGCCCACAGCACCAGCGGATAGACCAGCATCAGCGCGATGTAGAGCGGCAGCACGTCCATGTTGACCGGCTTGAACGCCAGGATCAGGCCCTGATAGAGCGTCTCCGCCGGGTTGTGCATGAAGCCGGCGACGTTGAATTCGTTCTGCAGGTTAGGATCGTGATAGCGCTGGGAGAGATAGCCGATCTCGGCGATATAGATCACGAACAGCAGGACGTGCGCGACATAGATCTGCCAGGCTCGCTTGATCAGGCGGGTGGCGCCGATCACGGTGCCGCGCTCGAGCATCATCCGCGCATAGACAAAGGACGCCGTGTAGCCGGAGATGAAGACGAACAGATCGGCGGCGTCGCTGAAGCCGAAATTCTTCTGCGTGATCCAGTTCACCGCATTGTTCGGGATGTGATCGAGATAGATCGCCCAGTTGGCGAAGCCGCGCAGCAGATCGAGCCGATAGTCGCGGCCACGCGGCGGCAGAACAGCCTTGACGTCCATCGGTTCGCTCCCGTCCCAAGTGCCCGCGCGTCCGGTCGCGGGTCGCCCACCGCGTGATACTAGAACATGATTTCGACGGCTGTGTATTGGTTTTCCGGAAGGGAATGCCTCGACAGAAGGCCAACGCGATACATTTGGATCAAATCGTTCCGGCCGCCGAAGTTAAGACGTGGATGTCCCCGGGCGCAGGGCGGACGTTACGAGCCGGTGCGTAGGATGGGTGGAGCGCAGCGATACCCATCATTTCGCCCCGTCAACTCGATGGGTATCGCTTCGCTCCACCCATCCTACAGCTAATGCTGCACGAACCCGTTGTGCAGCGTGGTGAACAACGTCCTGCCTTTCTTCACCAGATCGTATTTGCGGCCGTAGAGCAGCCAGACCGCGGTGAGGTGGCACATTCCGCCCATCATCAGCGACATCGCGGTGTAGGGATCGAGATTGCGGCGATAGGTGCCGGCGCGGATCGCCTGCTTGATCAGCTGCACGTAGCGCAGCGCGTATTTGTCGACCGCCTTCTTGACCCGCGGTTCGGCGGCCAGCACGCTCGGCCATATCTCCAGGAAGAACACGCGGCCCCAGCTAGGGTTGTCCTTGATGTACTGGAAGTTGGTCAGGAAGATGATGCGAAGCTGCTCGACCGGGTCGCCGCCCTTCACCAGCAGCGGCTCGGTCTTCTGATACAGCGCTTCGAAATTGCCCGCGGGCACGTCGAGCACCAGCGCGCGCTTGTCCTCGAAATAGTCGTAGATGCTGGAGAGCGGTATTTTCGCCACCGCAGCGACGTCGGTGAGCGAGGTGCCGTCGATGCCCCGCTGGCCGAACAGCTTGGTCGCTGCCGAGAGGATCTGCTCGCGCCGGTCGCGGCTGCGTTGTTGCTTGAGCTTGAGCGTCCCCGAAGCCACGGTCGTCTCCTCGCGTATCGCAAAAACAGTAAGGCAGCGGGATCGGAACACAAGCGCTATTGCGACGGGATACAGCGTAAGATTGCCGCTCAGATCGGCGTGTTCCGCCGTTCATGGCTGCGGAACGCGTTGCGGGCGATGATCTGTCGCATGATCTCCGATGTGCCATCGAGAATGCGAACCACGCGGGTTTCCCGCCAGATGCGCTCGATCGGCAGGTCCCTGGAATAACCGGCACCACCGAACAACTGCATGGTCATGTCGGCCACGCGCTGCACCATGTCGGCGCCGGTATATTTGGAGAGCGCGGCCGCCGCAGTGCGCGCGGCGGCGTCGCCCTGATCGTAGCGCCAGGCCGCCTCATAGGCGACATGCAGCGCGCTCGCCATGTCGGCGATCTGCCATTCGATACCCTGATGGTCGCGCAGCCTGCGTCCGAACGTCTCGCGCACCGAGACGTGATCCAGCGCGTAGTCCAAAAGCTGGCTCGCCGCACCGACGCAATACGCGCCCCAATGCGTGCGTCCGGCATCCAGGCACCGCATCGCGATCGCGAATCCGTCGCCTTCCTGGCCGAGCAGGTTCTCGCGCGGAACGCGGCAGCCCTCGAACATCACCTCGGCATGTTCGGAACCGCGCCCGGCAGCCATCTCGACCACGCGGCCGATCGAGAGGCCCGGCGTTGTCGCATCGACGACAAAGGCCGCAATGCCCTTCGCGCCCTTGGACGGGTCGAGCGTGGCGAACGCCGTGAAGACGCCGGCGACCGGTGCGTTGGTGATGTAGGTCTTGCGGCCGTCGAGCACGTAATGATCGCCATCCCGCCGTGCCCGGGTCTGGATGCGGGCGGCATCCGATCCCGCGTCCGGCTCGGTCAGCGCGAAGGCGGCGATCACACGTCCGCTGGCGAGCTCCGGCAGCCATCGGTCGCGCACCGCCGATTGCGCGAAGAACTCGATCGCCTTCGATCCGATATGAACGTTCACCCCGCTCAGATAATAGAAGGCGGTATGCGCCTTCGCGAGCTCCTCGGTCGCGATGCAGCTGCCGAGCATCGAGAGGCCGAGCCCGCCGAACTGTGTCGGCGTGTTGGTGCCGAACAATCCCATCCGGCGCAGGCCAGCCATCGCGCTGTCCGGCACGATGCCGGTCGCCTCGATCGCGGCATCGTGGGGCTGCAGCTCGCTGCGCACGAATTCGCGCATCCGGCCTTGCAGAACGCGGAGATCGTCGGGAAGCTCGAAGTGCATGGGTGCACCAGAATTCGAAGAATATTCGAAAAATGTGCGCCGCCATTCCGGCGATGTCAAGAATTTGGGCACGCGCCGAAGGACAAGGCGGCGGGTCGGATGACGCGACGCACGCGAGACCGGCAGGGAGACCTTGCCAGCGGCGTTTCCGCCGCAAGTTTGTCCATTTCTTGCGCGACAAAACCACCAGTTGTGAGTAGATGGTTTGTCACTGGGGGAAGAAATGACGCTGCACTCGTTTCGATCGACCCGTTCAGCACGCCTGATCCTCGGGCTCGCCGCAGCCCTTATGATCGGGCTCGCCTCGCCGGTATCAGCCCAACAGGCATCCGGCACCACGCTGGCCAAGGTGCTGGTGCTCGGCACCGGCGGCACGATCGCAGGGCAAGCCAATGCACGCGCCGGCAATGCCTATGATTCCGGCAAGGTCAGTGCCGCAAATCTGATCGCGGCCATTCCGGGCATCGACAAGCTCGCCGAGATCTCGGCCGAGCAGATTTCGTCGATCGGCTCGCAGGACATGAACGACAAGGTCTGGTTCGACCTCGTCAAGCGCATCCGCGCCGCCATCGACAACAAGGAGGTCGACGGCGTCGTCATCACCCATGGCACCGACACGATGGAGGAGACCGCGTTCTTCCTGCAAAGCGTGCTGGATACCGATGTGCCAATCGTGCTGGTCGGATCGATGCGGCCGTCGACCGCGATCGGCGCCGACGGCCCGGCCAATCTCTACGAGGCGATGCGGGTCGCCTCGGCGCCTGAATCCCGCGGCCGCGGTGTGCTGGTTGTGCTCAACGACACCATCCATGGCGCGCGTTGGGTGCAGAAGACCAATACCACCAGCGTCCAGACATTCCGCTCGCCCGATGCCGGGCCGGTCGGCTATGTCGACACCGGCTCGCTGCGCTTCGTGCAACCGGCCGTCGCGATCAAGACGGCGAAACTGAAGCTGCCGGATGCGCCGCCCCTGCCGCGGGTCGACATCATCTATTCGCACGCCAACATGGATGCCGCTGAAGTCGAGGATGCGGTCAAGCGCGGCGCGAAGGGCATCGTGCTGGCCGGCGTCGGCGACGGCAACTCATCGAAAGGCGCGATCGATGCGCTGGCGGCGGCGGCGAAGCAGGGTGTCGTGGTGGTGCGCTCGAGCCGGGTCGGCTCGGGCTATGTCAACCGGAACGTCGAGGTCGAGGACGACAAGCTCGGCTTTGCGGTCGCGCTCGACCTCAATCCGCAGAAGGCGCGCGTCCTGCTTGAACTCCTGATCGCCAATGGCATCACCGACCCCAGCGCGGTGCAGCAGGCGTTTGCGCGGCCTTGATCGGCGATGTGAAGTGAGCACATTTATTGGGCTCCCTCTCCCGCAACCGGGGGAGGGTTGGGGTGGGGGCTCTCTCCGCGAGTCACAACGTGGAGAGAGCCCCCACCCGGATTGCATCTGCGATGCAATCCGACCTCTCCCGCAAGCGGGAGAGGTGCAGCGAGTTCGCTGCGGGATCGCTTCAATCTGACCTCATATCGCATAGACGCGAGGCATCATGTATCTCGGGATCGATCTCGGCACCTCGGCGGTCAAGACCGTTCTCGTCGACGAAGCCCAGCGCGTGGTGGCGAGTCGCAGCCAGCCGCTGACGGTGGCCTCGCCACGTCCGGGCCATAGCGAGCAGGACCCGGCGCAATGGATCGACGCCACCTTCGCGACGTTGGACGCGCTGAAGGCGGATCATCCGGCCGAATTGGCTGCTGTCGAGGGCATCGGCCTGTCCGGCCAGATGCACGGCGCAACGCTGCTCGATGCCGATTGGAAGCCGCTGCGGCCTTGCATTCTCTGGAACGACGGGCGCTCGTCTGTGGAATGCGGCGAGCTGGAGCAGCGCTGGCCGGCCTTGCGGGCGACGACGGGCAACAAGGCGATGCCGGGCTTCACGGCGCCCAAGCTGCTGTGGGTCGCCAGGCACGAGCCAGAGATTTTCGCGGCCACCAGGCTTGTCTTGTTGCCGAAAGCCTATCTGCGCCTGGTGCTGACGGGCGAAGCGATCGAGGACATCTCGGACGCCTCGGGAACGTTGTGGCTTGATGCGGCGCGGCGGGACTGGTCCGACGCCGCGCTCGACGCGACCGGCCTGTCGCGCCGCCAGATGCCGCGACTCGTCGAGGGCTGCGCACCTGCGGCGCTGCTATCGAGCGCACTCGCGCAGCGCTGGGGCATGCGCAAGCGGCCGATGATCGCAGGCGGCGCCGGCGACAATCCGGCGGGCGCGGTCGGCATCGGCGCGATCGGGAGCGACGCTGCCTTCGTCTCGCTCGGAACTTCCGGCGCGTTGCTGGTGCCGACCCGTGCGATCGCCGCCAACCCGGCGCGCGCCGTGCACACCTTCTGTCATGCCGTTCCGGGGATGTGGATCCAGGCCGGCGCGATCCTCTCGGCGGCGTCCTGCCTTGCCTGGCTCGCGCGGCTGTTGCGGACTCCCGAGGCCGAATTGCTGGCGCCGCTCGGGATGCACCCGAAGGCGCCGTCGCCTGTCAGCTTTCTGCCCTATCTGTCCGGTGAACGGACGCCGCACGACGATCCCGATGTGCGCGGCATACTCGATGGTCTCAGCCACGGCACCGATCGCGACGCGATCGTGCAGGCCGTGCTCGAAGGCGTCGCGTTCGCGCTGGCGGATTGCCGCGACGTGCTCGCCGATAGCGGAATGGCGATCGCCGCGGTGGATGCGATCGGCGGCGGCTCGCGTTCGCGGTTCTGGCTTTCAGTGCTGGCCAATGTGCTCGACATCCCGGTGCATCGCTTTGCCGATGGCGAAACCGGGGCCGCGTTCGGCGCCGCGCGGCTCGGGCGCCTCGCGGTGAGCGGCGAGCCGGTCGAGGCCGTCTGCACGGCGCCGCAGAGGGTCGAGACGTTCGAACCCGACCGCGGGCTCGCGGAAGCCTATGCCGAGCGGCTGCCGAAATGGCGCAGCTTGTACCGGCCACGGCGCTGACGAAGGTCAGCGCGTCCTTGAAATCCACCGCCCGGAGGCTATGCCGGAACAGGTCCCTCGATCCGGTGACCTTCACGCACGGCGTCGCGATTGGCGATCCGGGCGTAATGCGCCGCGAGGTTCGGGTAGGCGCCGATATCGAAGCCGACGCGTGGCGTCCAGCCCGTCATCGCATAGAGGCCGACGTCGGCAATGGAGTAGCTCTCGCCCAACAGATAGGCGCGCGTAGCGAGGTGCTGGTCGAGAAAGGCGAAGCGCGCCCTCAGCCGCTGGCGGAAAACGTCCTTCGCCCGTTCGTCCAGCGCGGTGTAAAACAACGGGCCGAGACCTCCCTTGTGCAACTCACTGGAGAGGAAGTTCAGCCAGGCCTGCAACCTCGCCCGCTCGACGGTTCCGTGCGATGGCGCGAGCCTTCCGGTTGGGTCGCGGTCCGCGATATATTGGACGATCGCGGCTGCCTCGAGCAGGACGCTGCCATCATCGAGCGCCAAAGCCGGTATGTATCCCAGCGGGTTTATGGTTCGATAATCTCCGCCATCCGCCATCACCTTGCTTGCTTCATCGACTTTGACGCCGACAAAGAACAGACCGCTCTCGAGCAGAGCGACATGGGCCATCAGCGAGATCGTGCCCGGCGCGTAGTACAGCTTCATGCCACCATCTCTCCTGCCTCCGGCGCCGGCGCGTCGGGGGAGCTGCGCGCCGGCAAGGAGAATGGGCGAACGTTCGGCCGGGACGCAATCACGAAAATTCGCTTTGCCTTGCCGCTCCGGTTCCCGGAACGCATATCGCCTGAACCTATTGCCCTGCGCTGCGGCCTTTTGTTTAATGCACCGACGCGCGCGAGGAACCGAAAGCAACTTGCGGGTGCGACGCAACGCGGTCGGCGCGGTGGGGGGAGGCAAGATGATCGACCCGATCCTCGAGATGCGCCGGGTCTCCAAGTCCTTCTTCAGCATCAAGGCATTGCGCGGCGTCGACCTCACGGTCTATCCCGGCGAAATCCACGCGCTGATGGGCGAGAACGGCGCTGGCAAATCGACGCTGATGAAGATCCTGTCCGGCGCCTACCGGCCGGATCCGGGCGGCGAGATCCGCATCGAAGGCAAGCCCGTGCATTTCAACGGCCCGCACGCCGGCCGCGCGGCGGGTATCTCGATCATCTATCAGGAGCTGTCGCTCGCCCCCAATCTCAGCGTCGCACAGAACATCTATCTCGGCCGCGAAGTCTCGCGCTTCGGGATGCTGGCGAGGGAGGCGATGGAGGCCGGTGTCGGCCCGATCCTCGAACGGCTCGGCGCCGACTTCACGCCGTCGACGTTGGTCGCAAGTCTGTCGATGGGCCAGCGCCAGCTGGTCGAGATCGCCCGTGCGCTGCACGCCCGCTCGAAGATCCTGATCATGGACGAGCCGACCACCGCGCTGTCGGCGGGCGAGAGCGAGCGGCTGTTCGGCCTGATCCGCCGGCTCCGCGCCGAAGGCCTTGCCATCATCTACATCTCGCATCGCATGGACGAGGTCTACGCGCTCGGCGACCGCGTCACGGTGCTGCGTGACGGCACGCTGGTCGGCTCGCTCGACAAGCCCGAGATCCGCGCCGACACCATCGTCCGTCTGATGGTGGGACGCGACGTCTCGTCCTTCTACAAGAAGGAGCACGATCCCAGCAATGATGCCGACGCGCTGCGTGGTGCGCCCAGGCTCGCAGCCGTCGACATCGCCGACGGACGGCGCGTCAAGGGTTGCTCGCTGGCCGTGCATGCCGGCGAGGTCGTCGGCCTCGCCGGGCTGGTCGGCGCCGGCCGCACCGAGCTGGCGCATCTGATCATCGGTGCTGCGGCAAAAACCGCCGGCCATGTCGAGATCGAAGGACACTCCGTCGACATAAGCACGCCGGGTGAAGCGCTGGAGGCGGGCATCGCTTACCTCACCGAGGACAGGAAGGCGCTCGGCCTGTTCCTCGACATGTCCTGCCTCGACAACATCAATCTCGCGGTGCTGGGCCGCGACGCGCGGCCTGGCGGCATCCTCGACCGCGACAAGGCGCGCGACCGGGCACGGAAGGCATTCGCGGCATTGGGCATCCGTGCCGCCGACATTCGCGTTGCGGCAGGTAGCCTCTCCGGCGGCAACCAGCAAAAGGTGCTGCTGTCGCGCCTGCTTGCGACCACGCCCAAGGTGCTGATCCTCGACGAGCCGACGCGCGGCGTCGATGTCGGCGCCAAGTCCGAGATCTATTCGATCATCGACAATCTCGCGAAGGCGGGCACGGCGGTGCTGGTGATCTCGTCCGACCTGCCCGAGATCATCGGCATCTGCGACCGCGTCATCGTGATGCGCGCCGGATCGATCGTCGGCGAGATCAAGCGAACGGCGGCGGCGCCGCTCGACCAGGAGCAGATCATGGCGCTCGCAACCGGAATGGAGCAGCTCGATGCCTGATGACGGTGCTTCCGCCAAGGTCGCCGCCGCGCCCGGCCTCGTCGCCGCACAAGAGACGAGGCGCCAGCGCACGCGGCTCTTGATCCGCTCGGCCGGCATGCTGCCGGTGCTGCTGCTGCTGTGCATCGGCTTTCATCTGCTGTCGGACGGCCGCTTCTTCACTGCGCAGAATCTCGGCATCGTGGTGCAGCAGGCCGCCGTCAACACCGTGCTGGCGGCGGGCATGACCTTCGTCATCCTCACCGGCGGCATCGATCTTTCGGTCGGCTCCATCCTGGCGGCCTCGGCGATGGCGGGGCTGATCATCTCCAAATTTCCCGACCTCGGCGCGTTGTGGTTGCCGGCCGCGGTGCTCACGGGTGCCGGCTTCGGCATCCTCAATGGCGGCTTCATTGCATTGCTGCGTCTGCCGCCCTTCATCGTGACGCTGGGGTCGCTCACCGCCGTGCGCGGCGTGGCGCGGCTGCTGGGTGCCGACACCACGGTGTTCAATTCGGAGATTCCCTATGCCTTCATCGGCAACGGGTCACTGACGCTCATTCCCGGGGTGCTGTCGATCCCCTGGCTCTGGGTGATCGCGCTGCTCGTGATCGTTGCCGCCTGGCTGGTGCTGCGGCGGACCGTGCTCGGCGTGCATATCTACGCGGTCGGCGGCAATGAGAGCGCGGCGCGGCTCGCCGGCATCAAGGTCTGGGCCGTGCTGATCTTCGTCTATGCCGTGTCGGGCTTACTCGCCGGTCTCGGCGGCGCGATGCAGGCGGCGCGGCTCTACGCGGCCAATGGCCTTCAGCTCGGCCAGTCCTACGAGCTCGATGCGATCACCGCCGTGATCCTCGGTGGCACCTCCTTTGTCGGCGGCATCGGCTCGATCTGGGGTACGCTGGTCGGCGCCCTGATCATCGCCGTGCTGTCGAACGGCCTGATCCTCACCGGCGTGTCGGACGTCTGGCAATATGTGATCAAGGGCCTCGTGATCATCGGGGCGGTGGCGCTCGACCGCTACCGGCTGCAGGGCTCGGCGCGCACCTGAGCCACAACGACAGTCCGTCGCGATCACTGGTCGACGTGGCGGAGCTTCAAGCAGACCAGGGAGGAAGCCAATGTTGAAGTCGATCTCGCTTGCCGGTGCCGCTATCGCGCTCGTTCTGAGTTCCGCCCCGTCCTCGGCCAAGGAACTGAAGGCGATCGGCATCTCGCTGGGCTCACTCGGCAACCCGTTCTTCGTTGCCCTGTCGAAGGGAGCCGAGTTCGAGGCGAAGAAATCCAACCCCAACGTCAAGATCACGACTGTCGGCTTTGAATACGACCTCGGCAAGCAGGTCACCCAGATTGACAATTTCATCGCCGCCGGCGTCGATCTGATCCTGCTCAACCCGGGCGATCCCAAGGCCGTCGGGCCGGCGATCAAGAAGGCGCAGGCCGCCGGCATCATCGTCGTCGCCGTCGATACGGCGGCCGAAGGCGCCGATGCCACGGTGACCACCAACAACGTCCAGGCCGGTGAGATTTCCTGCCAATACATCGTCGACAAGCTCGGCGGCAAAGGCGACGTGATCATCGAGAACGGACCGCAGGTCTCCGCGGTGATCGACCGCGTGACCGGCTGCAAGAACGTGCTCGGCAAGAATCCAGGGATCAAGGTGCTGTCCAGCGACCAGGACGGCAAGGGTTCGCGCGAAGGCGGCCTCACCGTGGCGCAGGGCTATCTGACCCGCTTCGCCAAGATCGATGCCATCTTCGCCATCAACGACCCGCAGGCGATCGGCACCGATCTCGCTGCGCGCCAGCAGAACCGCAGCGGCATTGTCATCACCGCGGTCGACGGCGCGCCCGATATCGAGGCCGCACTCAAGGATCCCGGTTCGCCGCAAATCCAGGCGTCATCCTCGCAGGACCCATTCTTCATGGCGCGTCGCGCGGTGCAGATCGGGGTCGGCCTGCTCAACGGCCAGAAGCCTGCCTCGACCGTCGAGCTGTTGCCGTCAAAACTCGTGACGCGCGACAACATCGCCGACTACAAGGGCTGGACGTCGAACCGTTCGCAATAGCGCACACGGCGCGGGCGCAGCGGCGGCTCAACAGGCATTGGCGCGATATATCGTCAGTTTTGACGCACCGCCCGCGGGCCTCGCCGCCGCTGGTTCAGGGGACGCTTGCGCTGCTCGCCGCGCCGCGAGCAGCAGGCCGCGGGCCTCCGCGATCCGTGACATCACGGTGGTGACGGGAACGCCGGTGACCTCCGCGATCTCCTTGTAGGTGAGATCGATCACTTCGCGCAGGGCGATGACCTCGCCGAGCGGCGCGGGCAGGTTATCGACGAGTTGCCGCATTGTCGGCATGGCACGCCGGCCGAACTTCTCCTTGTTGCCGGAATTGTCCGCCGGTGAGCCGCGCCGGCCGAGCGCTTCGCCAAGTCTTTCGTGGCAGACGGTTTTGAGGATCGCGAGCAGCCACGGCCTGACGGCCGGACCGCGAAGGCCGTCGAACAGGCGCAGTGCGCGCTGGTAGCACTCCTGCACGGCCTGTTCGGCATCCGCCTCGGTCCGCATCAGGACTTGGGCGAACGCATAGGCATCGTCGAGCCAGGGCAGGGCGGCGTCACGAAACTGCTGCGCCGTTTTATTCCCGGCTTTCGCGCTTCGCATCATAGGGTTGCATCTCGTGAATAGCTTTACCGTCAATCGGCGGAGTGGTATCAGGCTCCCTGCCGGAGTCGTGGACCGTCGCGCCAAGCGTAGGGACAGGAACGACATGCCAACGCCGGGCAGCAAGCGATCGATCGCGTCTGCGTCGTGATCGATCGGGCGTTCGGAGCACGGATCATGTCCGAGACACAGGTGCCCAACCGGTTCTCGATCTTCCATCACGGGCTGGCGAAGGGGCCGGCCTATGAGGCGTGGCGCGAGGGCATTTGCCGCGGCTTCTGCCGGCTCGACGTCGGTCCGACCGACGACAACCGCATCGATTGCCACAACGAGTTCACGCTGCTGCATACGGTTGCCATCGCGACGCCGCGCGGCGGCTCGGCCCGCTTTGCGCGGACCCGCGCGCTTCTGGACGATGGCTGCGACGACCTGGTGCTGATCTTCGCGACCCGCGGCACGGTGCAGGTCACACAAGCAAGCAAGGCGATCGAGATCGCGCGCGGCCAGATGTGCCTCACCGAGATGAACATCGTCGGCACTGCCGACCTCACCCAGTCCGGCAGTTTTACAACGACGCGGTTTCCGCGGCGCCTGCTGCTCCAGGTCGCGCCATCAGCGGAAACGCAATTGGCGCGCCCGCTCGGGCGCGATCCTGCCATGAGTGCGATGATCGAGCGCTATTCCGCGCTGTGCACCGAGCTCGCCGGCGATCTCGACATGTCGGGCCGGCAGGCGGCGGCGCATCATCTCGCAGATCTCGTCGGTCTCGTGCTCGGCAGCAGCGCCGAGCAGAAGGAACTGGCGGCACGCGATGGCGTGGCAAAGGCGCGGTTCGATCTGATGAAGGCCGATGTCCTGAAGAATCTCGACAATGGCAAGCTCACGATCGAGGCCGTAGCGAAGGCGAACGCGCTCAGCACGCGGCAGGCGCAACGGCTGTTCGCGTCGGAAGGGACCACCTTCTCGGAATTCGTGCTCGAGCAGCGCCTGCTGCTGGCGCGCCGGCTCTTGCTGCACGAACAGGGCGCCGGCCGCAAGGTCAGCGACATCGCCTACACGGTCGGCTTCAACGACCTGTCCTATTTCCACCGCTCATTCCGCAGAAAGTTCGGCGTGGCTCCGGCGGAGATGCAGATGGAACTGGGGCGCCGGCATTGAACGTCTTCCGCTGCTGACGTAGAGCAGAGACCTGGCTTCACCCCAACGCGTGCGATCCAAATGGCTCTCTGGTCCTGTGAACAATGCGGCGCTCAATTTCCCGACACCGCGGCGCCGCCGCCGTGCTGCCCGATCTGCGAGGACGAGCGGCAATACGTGAACTGGAACGGGCAGGCGTGGCTGACCCGCGAGGAGCTCGCGCAGCGGCACAAGCTGGTCTGGCGCGACGACCTCGGCCTCGTCGGATTGGCGCTCGAGCCGTCGTTTGCGATCGGGCAGCGCGCGCTGCTGGTGCCGGATCGCGGCGGCTGCGTGATGTGGGACTGCGTGCCGCTGGCGACCGCCGAGGCGATCGCGCATGTCAGATCGCTCGGCGGACTGAAGGCGATCGCGATCTCGCATCCGCATTACTATGGCGCGGTTGCCGACTGGAGCGCGGCATTCGACGACGCACCGGTCTATCTGCACGGCGATGACGCGCAATGGGTGACGCGGCCCTATCGGTCGATCGTGCCGTGGCAGGGCGACAGCCATCGCATCTCCGACGACATCCTGCTGGTGCGCGGCGGCGGACATTTCGCCGGCGCCACCATGCTGCACTGGGGCAAGGGCGCTGACGGGCGCGGTGCGCTCCTGACCGGCGACATCGCGATGGTCGCGATGGATCGCCGCTCGGTCAGCTTCATGTACTCCTATCCGAACTATATCCCGCTCAATGCCACAGCGGTCCGCCGCGTCGCGCGCGCGGTCGCGCCGCTGGCGTATGATCGGATCTACGGCGCCTGGTGGGGCAAGAACATCGCCTCCGACGCCAAGGCGGCGTTCGACCGTTCGGTCGAGCGTTATATCGCCGCGATCTCGGACTGACGGTTCCCCACGCTTGGCTTGCCAGCCGGCGCGATCGCGCTATATCAGGGCTTTCCCGCCACTTCAGGTTTGTCCGAGTTTTCCGCATGACCACAACTGCTGCCGCCGCCGAATCCCAGCCGTTCCAGGCCGAGGTTGCCGAATTGCTGCACCTGATGGTGCATTCGGTCTATTCCGAGACCGATATTTTCCTGCGCGAATTGATCTCGAACGCGTCGGATGCCTGCGACAAGCTGCGCTACGAGGCAATCGCCAATCCCGCCCTGATCACCGACGGCACGCCGCCTGAAATCAGGATCGTGCCGAACAAGGCGGCCGACACGCTGTCCGTGATCGATACCGGCATCGGCATGGAGCGGCAGGAACTGATCGACAATCTCGGCACCATCGCGCGCTCCGGCACCAAATCGTTCCTGTCGAAGCTGACCGAGGCCAAGGACGGCGCCAATCTGATCGGCCAGTTCGGCGTCGGCTTCTACGCCGCCTTCATGGTCGCCGACAAAATCATCGTCACCAGCCGCCGCGCCGGCAGTGACGAGGTATGGGTCTGGACGTCGGAGGGCGGCAGCGGCTTCGAGATCGCACCGGCGAGCGAGGAGGCGGCTCAGCGCGTCGCGCGCGGCACCGAGATCGTGCTGCATCTGAAAAAGGACGCCGCCAAATATCTCGAGGCTTACGAGATCGAGCGCATCGTCCGCGAATATTCCGACAACATCCAGTTTCCGATCCTGCTGGTGCCGGAGGAGGGCGAGCCGCGCCAGATCAACTCGGCGAGCGCGCTGTGGCAGCGCTCGAAATCCGAGCTCAAGCCGGAAGACTATGCGCAGGCCTACAAGCAGATCGCGGGCGCCTTCGACGAACCGGCGATGACGCTGCATTACCGCGCCGAGGGCCGGCAGTCCTATGCCGTGCTGCTGTTCGCGCCGTCGCAAAAGCCGTTCGACCTGTTCCAGGTCGAGCGCAAGGGCAAGGTCAAGCTCTATGTCCGCCGCGTCTTCATCGCCGACGATGCCGAGCTGTTGCCGGCGTATCTGCGCTTCATCCGCGGCGTGATCGACAGCGAGGACCTGCCGCTCAACATCTCGCGCGAGATGCTGCAGAACAATCCGCAGCTCGCGCAGATCCGTAAAGCCGTCACCAGCCGCGTCGTGAGCGAGCTCGAGACGCTGGGCGAGAAGGAGCCGGAGACCTTCGCGAAGATCTGGGACGCGTTCGGCCCTGTCATCAAGGAAGGCCTGTGGGAGGATTTCGAGCGCCGCGAGAAGCTGCTGGCGCTGGCGCGTTTCACCACGACGTCGGGCGAGAACCGCTCGCTGAAGCAGGTTGTCGACGACTTCAAGCCGAACCAGACCGAGATCTATTACCTGGTCGGCGACAGCGTCGAGCGGCTGAAGTCGAACCCGAAGCTGGAATCGGCGCGCGCCCGCGGCATCGAGGTGCTGCTGCTCACCGATCCCGTCGATGCATTCTGGACCTCGGCGCCGATCGACTTCGGCGGCAAGCCGCTGAAGTCGCTGAGCCAGGGCGATGTCGATTTCGGCCTGATCCCGCTGGCCGACGACAAGGCCGACGACAAGAAGGACGAGCCCGCCGCCGATGCCGCGACCACGATCGCGATGATCAAGGATGCGCTGGGCGAGCGTGTCTCCGACGTCCGTGCCTCGCAGCGGCTGACCTCGAGCGCGTCATGCCTGGTCGCCGGCGGCGATGCGCGCGATCGCGCGCTGGAGCGGCTGCTCGCCCAGCAGAACCGTGGCGAGATCACCAAACCGATCCTCGAGATCAATCTCCGCCACCCGCTGGTCGCAGCGCTCGCGACCGACGGGGCGCAGGCCAGGGATCTTTCGCTCCTGCTGTTCGAGCAGGCGCAGATCCTCGACGGCGAGATGCCCGCCGACCCCGCCGCCTTCGCCAGCCGCATGAACCAGCTCGTGCTGCGCGGCTTGGGGAAGGCCTAGCGTGTAGCTCTCTCAACCCGTCATACTGAGGAGCGCCAACGGGTCCGCGCGAAGCGCGGCCCGATGACAGGCTCCGCGCGTCTCGAAGGATGTACGGCCGCGCTGTTGCAGCGGGGCCGTCCTGCTTCGAGACGGCCGCTACGCGGCCTCCTCAGCATGACGGGACTAAGAGCATTGCCAGTTGCCAGCAGATGCCCCGGATTTCGCTTCGCTCCATCCGCGCGCGGCGGCTCAGCCGATCGTGGTCGCGTCCGGCTGCGGATTGCCGAGATCGTCGGTCGGCACCAGCTGCTGGGTGAAGGCCGAGACATAGGCCGCCCATTCCGGCTCGCCGAGATCGACCATGACCGCGCCGTCCTGCCAGATGTCGTTGTGGTCGTTGGAATCATCGCCCGGGCGATGGATGAAGCCCTTGCTCGAGCCCTGGTTGAGATGGACGTCGTGCAGGCCGTCGCCCTGCGCGTAGAAGCGGCCGAAGATGTAGACGTCGCGGCTCTCCTGAAGCGCGCGCGACAGCAGCCGCTTCAGCGTCGCCGCCGGCTCGGTGTCGTCGGAGCCGTCCATCACGTCGCTGTCGCGCCATTTGCCGGTATTGTCGAGCAGGTTGCTGCGCAGGAAATCGAGCGCCGGCAATTTCTTCTGCCCGGTCAGATCCTGCGAGCCGGCGCTTGCGGCCGCAAGTGTCTGGATGATCGGATGGCGGAAGTCGAACACCAGCTTGTATTTCAGCAAATCGTCTGCGTCATTGGTGCCGACATTGATGGCAACGTCCCATTGCTCGCCGTCGACGTCGAGATTGCAGTGCAGATGATATTGCGTCTCGTGCCCGTGGTGCGACGGCTTCAGCTTGGGCTCGGAGGTCACCTTGGTCTTGACGAATCCGTAGGCGAGGGGCACGGCGCGATCCTTTCCGGTTCAAGCGGGCATTTTTCCCAACCTACAACCTGAGATGAGACGCGCGCGTGAAGCGGCCCACAATTGTGCGGCGCCTTTTCGTGACGGTAGCGGCGCGCGCGTGCGGGAAGCCGCCATCTCGGGTGAAAGCAGCTCCCATCTTGACAAAGCTCTCGGCTACTGATGTTATGTTATAACATTACATTCTAGCGAATGCTCATGTCCCGCCGCCGCCCATCCCTCCAGCAACTGTTTGATCTCGATGCAGAAACTCCCCGTCACCATCTTGTCCGGCTTCCTCGGGGCTGGAAAGACCACTTTGCTGAACTACGTCCTGAACAACCGCCACGGCCTGAAGGTTGCGGTGATTGTGAACGACATGAGCGAGGTGAACATCGACGCCGACCTCGTTCGCGGTGGCGGTGCGAACCTGTCCCGGACTGACGAAAAACTGGTCGAGATGAGTAATGGCTGCATCTGCTGCACCCTGCGCGACGATCTGTTGAAAGAGGTGCGCGCGCTCGCCGAGAGCGGACGGTTCGATTATCTGCTGATCGAATCGACAGGGATTTCCGAGCCGCTGCCGGTCGCCGCGACCTTCGAGTTTCGCGATCAAGATGGCGCGAGCCTGTCCGACGTCGCGCGGCTCGACACCATGGTCACGGTGGTCGATGCCGCCAATCTGTTGAAGGACTATGCCTCGACCGATTTCCTCAGCGCGCGCGGCGAGGCGCTCGACGGCGACAAGCGCACGCTGGTCGACCTCCTGGTCGAGCAGATCGAGTTCGCCGACGTCGTCGTGCTGAACAAGATCGGTGCTGCAACCCCCGCGCAGCGCGAGGCGGCCCGCACCATCGTGCGCGCGCTCAATCCGGATGCCGACATCATCGATGCCGATTTCGCAAGGGTGCCCTTCGACCGCGTGCTCGACACCGGCCGCTTCGACCATGAGCGCGCGCAGCAGCATCCGCTGTGGCACAAGGAGCTCTACGGTTTTGCCGAGCATGTGCCGGAGACCGAGGAGTACGGCATCACGAGCTTCGTCTTTCGCGCACGGCGCCCGTTCGATCCAATGCGGTTTCATGGCTTCCTGCGCGAGAGTTGGCAGGGGGTGATCCGCGCCAAGGGCCATTTCTGGATCGCGACGCGGCCGGACTGGTGCGGCGAGCTGAGCCAGGCCGGCGCGATCGTCCGCACCGAAGGCCTCGGCTCATGGTGGGCCGCGATCCCGCGCGAGCGCTGGCCGGATCATCCCGATTGGCAGCTGATGATGCAGCGAAGCTGGAATGACCTCTATGGCGATCGCCGCCAGGAGTTGGTGTTCATCGGCTCCGGCATGAACGAGGACGACATTCGCCGCCGGCTCGATGCCTGCCTGGTCACCGGCAAGCCCGGCATGGACCCGAAGGCGTGGGCAGCGCTGCGCGATCCGTTTCCGCCGTGGCGACGGGCGGGCGAGGCGGCGTGAGGCAGCAGGGCGGTAGCCCGGATTTCGCTTCGCTGCATCCGGGCTTCTGTAACGGGCCTTGGTTAGTCAATCCCTTTTCGCGTCATCCACTCGCCGGGCACTTGCTTCTGTA